>LDWW01000005.1 GCA_001045525.1 Chitinispirillum alkaliphilum
TAAGAATAATCTGATACCACAGCTGTCAGGATACAATACTGTAAAAACAGAAATTCGTTTCGGTGACAGCCGGTTTGATATTTTTGCAGAAAACGACAGGGAAAAATGTTTTATAGAAGTGAAGAATGTCACTATGAAGGATGATATCTATGCCAGTTTTCCTGATGCGGTTACAGGGCGCGGGTTAAAACATCTCCAGACGCTCATAAAGGCAAAGATAGCTGGATTCAGAGCTGTAATGCTTTACATCGTTCAGAGGGGTGATGTTGATTTGTTCACACCTGCATTCGAAATCGATCCTCTCTATGCAGAAAAGCTTAAAGAAGCATGCGACGCCGGAGTCGAGATAATACCTTTACAGGTAAAGGTCACCCCCATCGGCATAGAGCCTGTAAAACTGCTCAGCTACGTTCTTACAAATGATAGGAGTGGGTCAGTTAAATTCTCATGAGTTTTGCGGTTTCAGAAAAACACCTGTCCCCTTTACTTGCTCTAAGCAGAACTGTCCTGAGGTTTTTTATGCTCTGGAGCGTCAGGTCTTCTTTTTGCTTGAATTTCTGTAAAGAAGTCTAAAACGGGGATTTTTCCTTAAGACAGATTCACACCTTTTCGAGAAATGATTGATACAAATTGTCCCATACAACCCACCACTAATCTCTCTTGTAATCGCTCATTTTCAGAATGTAATTGAAGGGCTGAAATAAGGCTTGGTAGTTATTACTCCGGCAATTATATATGCATAAGAGAGTGTTTGAGTTTCATACTTTTTTTAAGAGTCCAGCGCTAAGAAGCGCTGTTTCAAAAACAATTGGGGCCTTCAGCCCCAAACCCCGACCTACTTTCTTTCCAAGGCCAAAGAAAGTAGGCAAAGAACGCCTTGGGATCCCCACACTGGCTCCAATATTCGCGCTTTCGCCGGGGAAGGGCCAAAACTCGAGGACTCGAACAATTGGCTTCTGGAAAGGGCCGGCGAAAGCGCTCATTCGCCAGTGATTGGGGCGGATTTGTACCCGATAGTTTTTTTAGGAGCTTACTGCCGTTCGCCCTGTGAAATAGATGGAAAAAATTTTTATGCAAGTTTAATTGCCGGAGTAATAGAATGCCACCATCAGCAAATTGATTCATGGAATACACATTGGGAACCATGGCCCGTTCATATGTATCTATGAAAAGCTCCATAAATCATCGGTAAATTTTATTGAAGTCGATTTCGTTTAGAAGTGTAAAGTTACCAAGAATCAAGAGTCTCTCAATATGATGACAATTCGAAGTGTTGAGCACATTTTTGGATCATGTTATCGACCGGAAAAACACCGGTTTTGCCCTGATACCAAAATTGCGGCAATTTCTGGGAATGAATAGGAAAATTGGATGCCTTAATCTGTTCTCACTTCAACAGGTAAGCAGTGCGCGCATAAATTCCCGCCACCAATAATCTGTCTTATAAATCCCTCTACAGATGCAGGTGGAACTTCTGCTGCCTTCGCAAGCACAGCATCAAATATTACCCGGGTGCAAGGAGTCCTATATTCAAAGATGAAAAAAGCATGCTGTGAAACAGGACATTTTCATTCTGGGAGATGACATCCTCATATGTTAACCAGACTTGAGAGTATATATACTCAGGATGTTACAACTGTATAGAAACCAGGCCTTTTTACAATAAAGTAACGTTTACCCTGAGAGCTTATTACCGTTTCCGATCGGTTGCACTCCTTCAAGCAATCTTTGTCACATCTCTTTTTTTTACAACCTGATATGTTTTTGATAAGGCATTGACGAGTTGTTATGACTGTTTTGGGTAAGTTGATAGATTGCCACAGGTCAACCTGGGGTGGTATCTGAACAGACCCTCTCTCTTTTTTAGTAAACTCACAAGAGAGAAACAGGCCGCAAAAACCGTCTATCTGTGTCAGAGCTTCTACTGCATAAGAGTTTACAATGTTAAATCCGGGGCCGGCAATCCAGTTTATGCCAAACGCGGAAGCAGAATCTGCAATGCCGGTATTATCTGTCATAATTGTTCTTCCATCCAGTCTTTTCAGAAGTTCTAAGGCATTTGAGAAATCCTTCCCTATGAGAATTGAACTGAAGAACGGTGTGATTTGTTTGTTTCTGTTTATCAGGTCTGCAGTTTTGCTGATTTCCTGTATGCAATTTGGAAGAATTAAAACATGTGCATCACAGCTTGTCTCTGAACTGATTGAATCTATGTTTTCTGCAAAATATGCTTTTTTAATCTTTCTTTTATGTGAAGCGGAGCGGGAAACGGTGGGGATATTGAAATGGGAGGGATCTATAAAATTGTGGCTGAGTTTTTCAACAGCTTCACATCTCAAGCGATTGAGTTCTTTTTGCGGAATAAAACAGTTGGGAGAAAGGTTCGAAAACTCAATGTTGTCCAGCACAAAAGGGGTCGTGCCCAGTCTTGAAAACTGAGAAAAAAGAACCTCACGGTTTAGAGGCCTGTTAGATGCCTCGGTAATGGGCATATGGGAAAACAAAGTCAAGCTTTCCTTCGGAGATGTAAATACGACCTTGAGCTTTGAACCCAATGTGCCGGATACACTTATCTTTAATGGTTCCTTTACCCATTTTACTCTGTCTATTATTGACCTGATCTTATCGGCAGTTTCGGAAAACTCCTGAGTAAATACCTGGTATCCCTTGCTGATTTTGCCCATGAGTTTATGCTCAATATTAAACTGATATTCAACGGGAGAGATTTTTTTGGTAAGAAAACCTTTACAAATGAATGTAAAATCCGGTGTGTATATGAGAATTTCAGTATTGGCGCATAGCTCTGATTTTGATTGGAATGTGAGGGTTTTTTTATCTGCCCAGTACCGCTGTACGTTTCCAACAAACTTAAGGGACTGATCCCGTGAAGAATCGATGAACATGTCCTTTTCTATGCGGCCCTTAAGATACCCGGCAGTGAATTTTCTGTTAAATACTGTTTCAAGCCTTTTATCTTCACGACGGATTTTCTTGTCTGCCTCCAATGCATCGATCTGTTCTCTCCATGCGGATGTTACATTGTATACATAGGAGAACTTTTTAATTCTTCCTTCTATTTTGAAAGAGTCTGCACCAGTATTATAGAGAACGTCGGCTTCGGGAAAGAGAAAATTATCCTTGAGGTTAAATACCGCCCTGACATTTTTGTTTCTGTTTGATAATGAGTACTGACGTCTGCATGGTTGCACACACTCCCCTCTGTTTCCCGATTTCCCACACAGATCGCTGCTCATGTAACACTGACCGGAAAAAGAGATGCAGAATGCGCCATGCACGAAAACCTCTATCTTTATGTTTTTTTGATGCGCACTGAGGCATAACAGACTTATCTCTTCGGAGGAGAGTTCTCTGGAAAGGTTTACCTGAGATACACCGAAACGGTTTAGAAAAGAGATCTGGCCTTCGTTATGGGTAGTGAGCTGAGTTGAAGCGTGCACTTCAAACTCAGGCAAGTAGGTTTTCAGGATATGCAAAAGACCAAGATCCTGAACGATAATTACACGAATTCCAAGCTGATACACTTTTTCCAGAAGAGTGAGAACCTGAGCTATTTCATGATCAAAAACAAGTGTGTTCAGGGTGAGATAGAGCCGGCAATCTCTTTGTTTGGCTATTTGTGCGAGTTGTTCTATTTCCTGCAAAGAGAGATTGGTCGCTCTTTTTCTGGCATTGAATGAACCCGTTCCGCAGTACACTGCATCAGCACCGGCACAAATCGCCGCTTTTACACTATCTGCATCCCCGCCGGGTGCGAGAAGCTCTACTTTTCTGTTAACTTGTTTTCCCATATCTGCTGCAATCATTGAAGAAAAGAAATATTCGCATAGAAATATCGTATATTTAACTGCAAAAGATGAAAAAATTACAATCTTACCTTCAATAACTGGCTGTTAAGGTGTTCATACCAACCTCAAAAAAAGAGATCGAAAAACTGGGCTGGAAACAGCTCGATATCATTCTCGTAACCGGTGACTGCTATATCGATTCGCCCCTGGTGGGGGTAGCAGTAATAGGGCACTGTTTATTGCACGCCGGGTTCAGAGTGGGGATAATTGGTCAACCTGATTTGGATTCTCAAAAGGATATAGGCAGACTCGGGGAGCCTGCACTTTTCTGGGGCGTTACCGGTGGTTGCATTGATTCACTGGTTGCAAACAGAACCGCATCCGGCAAACCGCGAAGAACCGATGACTACACCCCCGGAGGAGTTAACAACAAACGGCCTGATCGTGCGGTTATCGCCTACTCTAATCTTATCAGACGCCACTTCAAAAAGAGTGCTCCAATAGTGCTTGGTGGACTTGAAGCGAGTCTTCGAAGAGTTGCTCACTATGACTATTGGTCCCAAAGTATACGTAAATCTGTTCTGTTTGACAGTAAAGCGGACTACCTTCTCTATTCGATGGCAGAAAAATCGGTTGTCGAGCTTGCCAACTGTTTGAAAGATGGACGGGATTGTCGCACTGTCAGGGGACTCTGTTATATTGCCAGATCTGCTCCGGATGAGGGGATTGCGCTGCCGAGCTATGAATCTGTAAAATCCAACAATACCGCACTTATCGAAATGTTCAATATTTTTTACAGAAACAACGACCCTGCTACCGCACAGCCCATCTTTCAGAAGCAGGATACACGGTTTTTGGTACAAAATCCGCCTCAGCCATATCTGACACAGAAGGAACTCGACAAAGTTCACTCCTTTGATTACATGAGAGATGCCCATCCTGTTCATTTAAAGAGCGGACCGGTAAGGGCTCTGGACACCATTCGTTTCTCCGTTCTGACCCATAGGGGCTGTTATGGAGAGTGCAGTTTTTGCTCTATTGCGGTTCATCAGGGACGTGCGGTCAGATGTCGCAGTAAGGACTCTGTTATAAACGAAGTGAAAGCTATAACAGCTCATCCGCTCTTTAAAGGAAATGTCATGGATGTGGGCGGGCCGACCGCAAATATGTATGGCTTTGAGTGTGAAAAAAAGTTGAAAAAAGGTGCCTGTAACGATAAGGCATGTCTGTTTCCTGAGGTTTGTTCAGGTATGAAAATTGACCACTCAAAACAAATCTCTCTTCTTAGCGATATTAAGAGGGTCCCCGGAGTAAAACGAGTGTTCGTTACATCCGGTATACGGTATGATATGATACTTGCAGACAGGAAAAACGGTACCCGCTATCTGAAGGCACTCATACGGGATCACATATCGGGACAGTTGAACATAGCTCCGGAACACTCATCCCCCTATGTTCTGGAAAAAATGGGGAAACCTGCGTTTGCCACTCTTGTAAAGTTTAAAAGGTTATTTCAGGAATATACAAAGCTTACCGGTAAGAAACAGTTCCTCTCCTATTATTTCATTGCAGCCCACCCTGGGTGTGGTATTGAGGATATGAAACAGCTCAAGTATGCCTGCACCAAAGATCTGCAGTACACCCCGGAGCAGGTTCAGCTTTTTACCCCCACCCCTTCGACCCGCTCCACCATAATGTACTGCACAGGTAAAGATCCCTTCACCGGTGAAAACCTCTTTGTCGACAAGAGTGTTTCTGGGCGTCAGAGGCAGATGTCTCTTTTGCTCTCTGCACCGGGGTTTCTTAAAAAGACGTGCGGTAATGATAAAAGACGTGGGGATGTGAAACGCTCTAAGCACCATACCAAAAGGGCTGTGGGTATTAAAAACGGAAAACCAAGAAAATAGGAATCCGATTGATTTCGGTCGAAAACCAAAAACAGAACATATGACATAAGTTATTCTGAATAAATGAGCATTCCCGGAGGAAAACGCTGAATGTTTTTGAAAATTGCAGCAGTCGGAAAGGTTAAGGACCGTAATATCAAAGCTAAATGCCAGGATTACATCTCAAGGATCAGCCACGATGCACAGCTGAGCATTTCTGAGATCAAAGACAGTGATCCGCAGACAGAGGGGCGCAAACTATTGCAAACAATGAAAGGAGAAAAAGCCTTTGTTTTCGCAATGGGTGAAGAGGGCAGGCAATACAGTTCAAGAGAATTCGCACGGCGTCTTGAATCCTGTAACCGTAGAGCGGTATTTGTAATAGGTGGGCCTGAGGGATTGAGCATGGAAGTCAAAGATTACGCAGCAGAGATTATTTCACTTTCCAGAATGACACTTACACATGAGCTGGCAAGACTGTTTCTTCTCGAGCAGTTATACAGGGGTATTTCAATCATTCACAACCGCAAATACCACAAAGATTAAGGAGAGGAGCACTCCTCCCTTATACCTCTTGAGGCATAATAAAAGTATGCTCCTCCTCAAATATTCCCGGGTTATCCGAGCTCATCCTTTGTTCTGTCATGCTCTTCACCAAGATCCGTTTCTTTTCCTTTCTGGTCCTTCAGTTTCATCTTTATGTGACCCCGTCCATCTGGTCTGTATTCAATCACCCCGACCTCTTTGTCGTTGTAATAGATAGGCTGTTCACCATAAGCACCTTCAGGGAAATTCGGGGTTGCTGCAAGATGAAAATATCCAACAATTGTTTCACCTTCCATGATACCTCCCCTTTTGAATTCAAAAGAACCCAACCGATCTATTAATATTACCCCTGAAAGGAGTATTATATTTTCAATTGGAGCTCGATAAAATCTTAAAACTACAGGCGGCAGATAAATGGGAAAAAAAGCATCGGATTCACAGTTGGACTTTCTATCCCCTCTGGATTACATACCTGGTCTTGGGCCAAAAAGAGTGGCTGCGCTGAAAGAATCGGGGATTTCAACGATTGGTGATTTTCTTAACTATTTACCAATTCGCTATATCGATAAAAGCAAAACCATACAGATGAAGGACTTGGGGGGGTACCAAAACAGAGTGTGCTCGGTGGTTGGAACGGTTGAGAGGGTAAGGCTTGAAAGGGGACGAAAAAAGCGGTTAAGAATACTGCTTAGGGATGAAACTTCAACCATGGAAGCGCTGTGGTTTCAGGGGCTGCATATATATGCAAAGAATTTTGAACAGGGAAAAAAGCTCATGCTCACAGGGAAAGTTACTTTTTATGGTCATTACCAGATGGTACACCCTATGGTAGATTTTATCTCTGAGGAGCAGGAGTGCTCACTCCGTCCTTTCTACCCTGTATACTCCATAAAAAAGGCAATGAGCGATGCCGGGATCACTCAGAAAAGCATCCAAAAATGCGTGAGGTGGATAATTAAGAACCTGAAAAATTATCCAAGAGTTCTGCCCCAATCCATCGAAAAAAACAAAGAATTTCCGCCTCTCAGGGAATCTCTGAAGCAGATCCATGACCCGGACAATGCTGCCAATCTCTCTGTCTACCACAAAAGGCTCACTTATGAGGAGTTTTATAAGATAGCTCTCTGTCTCAGATGGAACAGGAAAAAATTCTCACTGCCTGGAAGAAAAATGAAAGCCGGCCAGCTCTGTGAAAAAATGGAAACACTGCTGAGTTTTTCTCTTACTTCCGAGCAGAAAAAAGCTATAAAGCTCCTCTATGAGGATGCAGCATCTAATCACCGTATGCACCGGCTGCTTCAGGGCGATGTTGGCTCCGGAAAAACGCTGGTTGCCTTTTTTGCCTCACTCTGCTCGTTGAATGAAGGTCTTCAGGTTGCATGGATGGCTCCGACAGAAGTGTTGGCAAAACAGACATTTCAGGTACTGAACAAGTGGCTTGCACAACTGGGGATTACATCGGGAATTTTGTGTGGCGGTATCTCAAGCAAAGAGAAAACAGAAGCCCTTAAAAGTCTGGCATCGGGAGATACTCAGTTTATTGTAGGCACACATGCGCTATTTATGCCCTCGGTTGATTACAAAAAACTGGGAATGGTAATAATCGACGAGCAGCAGAGGTTTGGAGCACAGCAGCGACTGGCTCTTCAGGAAAAAGATTCAGCCTGTGACTTTCTTCTGCTCTCGGCAACACCTATTCCACAAACACTGGCCAAAACGGTATACGGGGATCTTGATGTAGTAACCTTAAAAGGTTTGCCGCCGGGGCGAGTTCCGGTTTCAACCCATGTGGTTGGCTCACATAAGCGGCAGGACATGGAGAAGTTCATTCTTGAACGGATCACTGAGGGTGAAAAAATTTATTATGTCGTCCCGAGGATCGATTCTTGTGAGGATGACGGGGAAATACGCAGTATCGATACGGTATACCAGGAACTGAAAAAAGGGCCACTGCGGGATATCGGTATAGAAATGATTCATGGGAAGATGTCACCGGAGCTCAGGGCACAGGCTATGGAACAGTTCAAAGACGGAAATTCAGGGATCCTTCTTGCCACAAGTATCATTGAGGTGGGGATAGATATTCCCGAAGCGACTATTATGGTAATAGAGAGCGGAGAGTACTTTGGTCTCTCGCAGCTTCATCAGTTGCGGGGGAGAGTCGGCAGAGGAGAGAGAAAGTCGTACTGTTTTATACTGTCAGATTTACCCGATGAGAAGGCGGGTTCAAGAGAGCGTTTACAGAAGTTTTGCTCAACAAATGACGGGTTTGAAATTGCCGAATACGATCTTCGGTTGCGGGGTCCCGGTGAAATGAGTGGGTTTCGTCAATCAGGCTTCGACGATTCCGGGATGGTGCGCGTTATGTGGAATTATGATATTTTTCAGGAAGTTACCAAAGATATCGATACCTTGTTTTCCTCCTGACTATAATGTTTGTCACATTTTGTTTGCTCAATAATTATATTCTATCTTATTTTTTTAGCTGAAACAAACTGACATTTAAGACTTTTTCACCTAAGGAGCGTCATTGAGCTTATGACAGCCCTCATTATTGTATGTACACTTTACGCATTTTGTTCTCTCATTTTACTGGCCTATGGAGTTCAGTGTTACGTATTGACCTATCTCTTTCTGAGAAAACGCAAGGAGAAAGTTACTTCTCAGGCGCAAACTATGAAACACTATGATACGGTAACCGATGAGTCACGCTATCCTCTTGCAGTTACTCAGCTGCCGATGTTTAATGAAAAACAGGTTGCATCGAGAGTAATTGAAGCCGCTGCGGCTATGGACTATCCTAAAAGCAGGCATGAGATTCAGGTGCTTGATGACAGTACCGATGATACCATTGACTATGTAAACAAAAGTGTTGAAAAGCTTAAAAAACAGGGATACAATATCTCTGTTGTCAGAAGAACCGACCGCACGGGGTTCAAAGCCGGAGCGCTCCAGAACGGTCTTAAGTTTACTGATGCAGAGTTTGTGGCCATCTTTGATGCTGATTTCGTTCCTCCAAAAGACTTCCTGAGAAAAGCACTGGCATTTTTCGTAGATAAACCAGAGCTTGGACTTGTCCAGGGACGCTGGACACATCTCAATAATAAATCTTCCCTTATCACCAGAGGGCAGGCTCTTGGTATTGATGGGCATTTCATGATCGAGCAGGCCGCAAGAAGCTGGAACGGGCTTTTTATGAACTTCAACGGAACCGCAGGAGTGTTCCGCAGAAAAGCTATTGAAACAAGTGGCGGGTGGCAGCACGATACTCTTACAGAGGATATGGACCTTTCTTACCGCATGCAACTTGCAGGCTGGAAAACCGAGTATGTTCCTGATCTGGCTGTGCCGGCTGAAATTCCGGAAGATATAAACGCCTTTAAAAATCAACAGTTCAGATGGGCTAAAGGATCAATTCAAACCGCGCTTAAAATCATTCCCAGACTCTGGGAGAGAAAGCTTCCGGCGTTTAAATTGTTACAGGCCGTTTTTCATCTTACACATTATGTGGTACATCCCCTGATGTTCCTGCTTGCACTGCTTACTATGCCTGTTCTTTTTTATGTAAAAGTGTTCCTGCCACCGTTCTGGTTTGCATGTGTCATATTTGCGATGATCCTGGCCACCAGCGGACCATCGACTATGTATATGGTTTCCCAGTACTATATGGGCAATAGGATCAAAAAGCAGATATTTCTCATACCTGCTATGATGCTTATAGGAACCGGACTGGCTGTTAACAATGGTAAAGCTGTTCTGGAGGCTCTGTTCAAAATGGAGTCACCTTTTCACCGCACCCCCAAAAAGGGACAGCAAAACGGTAAAACTGCTTATAAACCGATTAAGGATATCACATGTGTGATAGAAATCCTGCTGGGTATCTACTGCCTGATAAGTTTCAGAATGTTTTTGGGTTATACAAATTTTCTTGTATCTCCATTTTTGATGCTATACGCTTCAGGTTTTCTCTTCGTAGGGATAATCTCTATTATACATTTCAGAAAGCCAGAGTTGGTTGATCTGAAGATTCCGGTAAAAAGAACACTTTCCCTGTTAGTACCGGGATGGAATGTTTCAAAATGAAACAGGGGTGATCCATTATGAACACCCCTGAGGATCTGACCTCCTCCTGTATCCTCCCCAAAAACGGCTTGGCCATTTGGCACGGTTATTGTTTACACAACAGGCGACATCACAGAACTCTCAACACTTTTTAAAATTTCAGGAGGAAATTATGGGTAAGATTATTGGAATAGATCTTGGAACCACTAACTCATGTGTGTCGGTCATGGAAGCAGGAAAGCCTGTGGTGATTCCAAACCCAGAAGGCGGCAGAACATCTCCATCAATCGTTGGATTCACCAAATCAGGAGAACGCCTTGTCGGAGCAATCGCAAAACGTCAGGCAATCACCAACCCCGAAAACACAATCTATTCAATCAAAAGATTTATGGGAAGACGCCATAATGAGGTGCAGTCTGAGGAAACCAGGGTGCCCTATAATGTCGTAGGCGGAATGGAAGATCCGGTAAAGGTTAAAGTGGAGGATAAGGAGTTTTCTCCACCGGAAATCTCTGCAATGGTGATTCAGTACCTCAAGAAGGCTGCCGAAGATTATATCGGGGAAGAAGTCAAGGAAGCGGTTATTACGGTTCCGGCCTATTTTAATGATGCGCAGAGACAGGCTACAAAGGATGCAGGAAAAATCGCAGGCCTCGATGTAAAAAGAATTATTAATGAACCTACTGCTGCATCTCTGGCATATGGACTGGAGAAAAAGAAAAACGAAAAAATTGCGGTGTTCGACCTCGGAGGGGGAACTTTTGATATCTCTATCCTTGAGATCGGGGAAGGTGTTTTCGAAGTTAAATCTACAAACGGAGACACCCATCTGGGTGGAGATGATTTCGATAAGGTTCTCATCGACCATATAGCTGATGAGTTCAAGAGCTCAAACGGAATTGATCTGCGTAATGACCGCATGGCTCTGCAGCGTCTCAGGGAAGCTGCTGAAAAAGCAAAAATTGAGCTCTCTTCTGCAATGCAGACAAATATAAACCTGCCCTTTATTACAGCTGATGCAAGCGGACCAAAGCATCTGGATATGAATCTCTCAAGGGCAAAATTCGAGCAGCTCGTTTCAGGATTGGTGGATAGAGTGGTTGTACCCTGCAGAAAAGCTCTGGAGGATGCAAAGCTTGGTTTCAACGATATAGACGAAGTTATTCTGGTGGGTGGAACAACCAGAATACCTGCTATTATCAGCAAAGTTGAAGAGATCTTTGGAAAACCTGCTCACAAGGGTGTAAACCCCGATGAAGTTGTAGCTGTTGGGGCCGCAATACAGGGCGCGATCCTCAGCGGGGATGAGAGTGTAAAAGACGTTCTTCTTCTCGATGTTACCCCACTGTCTCTGGGTATAGAAACTATGGGTGGTGTGATGACAAAGCTGATCGAGAGAAATACCACTATCCCAACAAAGAAAAGTCAGGTCTTCTCTACTGCAGCAGACAGTCAGACCGCAGTTACTATCATGGTGTATCAGGGTGAAAGAGAAATGGCTGCTCACAACAGGTTGTTGGGTAAATTTGACCTTATGGATATTCCACCAGCGCCAAGAGGTGTTCCGCAGATTGAGGTGAGCTTTGATATCGACGCCAACGGTATCCTGAATGTAAGTGCAAAGGATCTGGGAACTGGTAAGCAGCAGCAGATTCGAATCGAATCTTCAAGCGGTCTCTCTGAGCAGGACATCGACAAGATGGTCAAAGAAGCCGAAGCCAATGCAGCACGGGATAAAGAGGAACGTGAAAAGATCGAGGTTAAAAACCAGGCTGATCAGCTCATTTACCAAACAGAAAAGACCATGGGTGAAATGGATGGAAAAATCTCCGATGAGGAGAAAGGAAAGATCCAGACCGCACTTGATGATCTTAAAGAGAAGGCAAAGGGCAATGATACTTCCGCTATTAAGGAAAGTATTGAGTCTCTGACCAAAGCTTCACATGCCATGGCCGAAGCACTGTACAAGGCTGCTGGAGCTCAGGGTGGAGCCCCGGGGGCAGAACAGGCTCAGCAAGGAGGAGCCCAGGAACAGCAGAAAAGCCCTGATGATAAAAATGATGGTGCCGAAGATGCTGATTTCGAAGAAGTAAAATAAAGTAGTAATCTGTAAAGGTAAGGGGACAGCAGTTATCCTGTTTGAGGGAAAACTCTGTCCCTTTGTTTTCAGGTGATCTTCAGTTTAGAACTATCCAGAGTTTACTTTAATTCAAAATTATCCATTATCTTCGCAGTTACATGATCGATATATGTACTTCTTACCAATACATAAAGCACATCACTCGGCTTTATTACTGTCGAACCATGAGGTGCAATAATTTCATCTTTTCGGTTTATCATAGTAATAACTGTGCCTTTTGGAAGTCTCAAAGAATCCACACGCACCAAACCGGAATACACATCCTCATCTATTTGAATCTCCACAAGCTCCAAATCGCTTTTGTGAAGGGTTGCCAGCTCCATAACCTGGCTGGGTTTAGGCTTTGTTTTCACAGTTAATTTTAACAGGTCTGCCATTTTGGTGATTGTTGAGCCCTGTACAAGAAGAGAAAGCACCACGGCAAAAAACACCATATTGAAAATCACCCGCGAATTAGGTATACCAGCAGCCAAAGGGTATGTGGCCAGTACAATCGGAACTGCACCCCGCAAACCGCTCCAGCTTATAAACAATCTGTCTTTATAATTGAACTTAGTGAATGTCGTACATATCAGAACCGACAGCGGACGGGAAAAAAAGGTAATGATAAGAAAAAGAGCTATCCCTTCCCTGTAAACTACCAATAAATCGCGGGGAAAAACCAATAAGCCAAGAATCACGAAAATTATAACATTAGCGATAGTTGAGATGGCTTCCAGCAGTGTGGATATTGTTTTTTTATAGGGGATATCAGAATTGCCCATAAAAAATCCGGCGAAAAAAGCGGAGATCATTCCGCTTGCCCCTGCCACATCAGCAAGGCCAAAAGAGAACATAATCAGCCCTACCAGAAATATGTAGAAATACCCCCTGTCCAACACTTTAACCTGATGAAAAAGAAATACCCCCAACTTTCCTACAAGTAATCCGATCGCGATTCCGATTATAAGATTCCAGAACAGAGTGAGCCCCATCCCAAGAGGGTGTTCCATTCTGGCAACAATCAGCCGAACCGCCAGAGTGGTAAGTACAATTGCCATCGGGTCATTTGTGGCCGATTCAATTTCAACCAGAGAGGAGAGTCTCTTATTCAAAGACCTTGAACGAAGAATTGAAAAAACAGCAGCTGCATCGGTGGAAGATATAATGCAGCCGATAAGAAATGCCATCACCAGACCATAATTTAAAAACACTACCAGTGAAACACCCGTTAACAGAGCTGTAAGTGCTACCCCCACTGTGGCAAGAGTCATCGAAGAAGCAAATACAGTTTTCAGTCTTTCATACCTGGTGCCGAAACCCCCGATAAAGAGTACAAAGATGAGGGCAAAGTCGGCAATCTGTCTTGCCATCACCGCATCGTCAAAATAGATGAGCCCGGTGACACCACTTCCAAAAATAACTCCTGTAGCAAGTGCAATCACCACAAGGGGCACACGCCACTTACTGGCTATTCTGGCAATTAAAACAATTGACAACAAAATTATTGCTGCAATAAGGTACATGTGTTTGGGATCTCCATCAATTTGAAAGGCCCGTCTCAGGGGTAAGAGCGCGTCCCGCCCTTTCACTCTTTCACCCATCAGGTGAAACAAATGTATGCGGTAGTAATCAGGGGCAAATAACATACCACAGCCCAAACCTTTTCCCGGTTACTGAAGCAACCTTCAGTTTCCGGCAAAAAGGTTGAAGCTGGCACGGAAAAAGCCTCCATCATTTCGGGAGGAGATTACCAGTTTAGCGGATCAGGGGAGTATAAGAAGTTTTGCTTTTTTGCCTGAAGGTCTGGTCAGAACAACGTAAGTACCGGGAACAATGTCCTGTGGAGGTCTCCAGCCGCTTTGCCATTCGTAATCTGATATTCTTTCAGATTCCAGTTGAGCTACGAGCTGTCCGTCAACTGAATACAGTGAAACAGTTGAACGGGGTTCAAGTTTTGAAAACGTTATCCTGTCAGCCCCCTGATGCCTGTTGCTTACAGAGTAAGGGTTGGGGAAAACCTCAATCTTCTCATCTGAGCTCAGGCGGCTCTGACTTCCGAGATAGAGCTTGGATACACCGGCATCGGTAGCAACCCAGAGTAGCCCCTTCTCCCTGTTGACTGAAATATCAACAATCGAATTTGAGAGTATTCCGTTATCGGTGGTGATGAACTGCAGAGAAACAGAATCCTGTCTGTAGGGGTGAAGTTCACCCCGTATCAAACCATCATCGTTTGTTCCTATCCAAAAGACATTTTCATTTTGCACTGCAATAGAATTGGTATTACCCAGAGAACTTTTAAGTTTGACAGGAGTTGTGGTATTGGGTAAAAAGGTGTAAAGGCCATTTGTGCTGGCAACGTATACCCTTCCATCCGGGGAAGCGGCAATATCTGAGATTATTCCAAGACTTGTTGATTGATGCCTTACAGTTATACCCCTTTCAAGCGGATTACCACTATACTCCAGAATCAGTAAGCGATCACGGCTATCAACCAGAAAGATTCTGTTATCCCTGTCGACTTCTATTAATTTGATGTAATCAGCATGATAGGGCGATTCTTTTGGGAAAAATCTTCTGAACCCGGCCTGCAACGGATCATCCCTGCTGTCATCGGGAATTCTTCCCGGATCATAGCAAACCAGGCTTCCGAGGTTATGGTCATGTACTGAAATCCATAAAAAGCCATTGGAGTCAGTGCTCAGGGCTCTTGACAAACCAAACCCCAGAAATCCACCTTCTGTGTAATAACCGAACTCAGGATCATCTTTTTCACCAATATATAGTTGTGAAACGTTGTTTTGAGCAGGATCGATTTTTTTTACATTCCCCCCCCATGTTCCAACCCACATATGTCCCGATCTATCCTCTGCAATATCGGTCATGTTACCATAACCTATGTTTCCGAAGCTGTAATTTCCAAAGGTGTAGGAATTGTACATATCCCATTGGGAACCATCAAAACGGATAATTCCGGTATACCAAGGCTGATACCCATCTGTGTGGGTAAAGGCAGGCAACAGCCAGACGTCACCATTTTTTGCGGCGTAAATACGGTTGATGTTTTTAAGGGGCAATCCCTCTATTTTTATCTGGTATGGGCTGTTTTGTCCGTCCCACCCGAAGAAAAACTGATCATCTGTACCAACCCATAAATGGTTGTTACCGTCATTGTACAGTGCAGTCACAGTTTCCCGCTCCCCGAAATCAAGAGCCGGAACACTGTCGAGCATAACCATTCCGCCCATTGCAGAATAACTCTGATTTTTAAAAGACACGACCGGAACCGAAGAAGGTATCAGTTCTCTGTTTCTGATCTGAAAATCAACAACTGCGGAGTCGGTTTGTACCGTTCTCCATACGGTTCTGTCATAGAAGTTGGCCCGGGAAATATCGGATGTAAGTACTGCGACTCCCTCCTCACAACCCAGATATAGAGTGTCCCTGAAAAGGGTAACTTTATTTACCCGCGGATTTGAGAAAGAGCCGATTGCAGCTGAATTTTTTAAGGCCACTCCTTTTTTTGTGTCAAACACACTGCATCCCCGCTGTGACCCGATAATCAGCAGGTCGTTGTGCGGGTAAATGTCAAGAATGCCCCAGCCGGCCCTGTTATAATTAGAAAAGGTGTGGAAGACGCCCTCTGGGGTACGCTTGTAAAGGTAGCCGTTTCTTGAACCTATCCATATGTTTCCTCTTTTGTCAGAGATTATTGATGTGAGGTAGGGGTCTGGGAATCTTCTGGAATCACTAAGCAGTTCAGAATCTCCGGTTTTGGTATTATACAGATACAATCCACCACTTGATGCTACCCATAGTGTATCAGATTTTCGGAGAAATCCATTTGCTGTTAGTGTATGACTGTAATTGGTGATTCGCTCAAAGGAGAACGCCGACAGTGCAGAACAAAGCAGAAATAGGCAAAACAAGTATTTGATTTGATTGTTTTTCATTGGTTTAAGCTCTTAACTTCTGATGTTTGGTTGTCATTTTAACAAGCGTTACCGTCTTGTGAAAAAAAGGTCTGGTGTAGTAAAAAACTAATGCAATGCATGGGTTAAAGCCAAAATTCATCGTTGAAAACCTATTCTTTTATAGCCGACTACAAAATATTCTTTTTACAAAGGTGAAATTTCGGGGCCGTTGTAGTAAGATAGCAATGAGCTGTATAACCTTAAAAACAAGCCCTCTTGGGGCTTCGATTTTTACCGGCAAACCTATCTGCGAATTCTAATCAAGTAATTAATACTAGAAATTATTTACTTTGAGCTCTGGAAACGAATATTTTTTTTATATTCTGTATTGACTCAGAACTCCTTGAGAGATAAAATTAGAATAGAAACCAAGTTAAGGAGTTTCGCTTTATGCCAAACAACCCAGCTGACCTTTCAGACACAATGTACCGTCGGCTGTACAGACTGATGAAACGCAATATTGAACCGGCAGTTATAGCATCTACTCTGAAATTACCTCTGAGCACAGTTCAGGGGATAATTTCAAAGCTCCATCAGAGCTCCGGTGCCAAATCCTCCCTTACTTCCAAAGCAAACGACCGGTATCTTGATATCTACTTTTTTGCCAAAACGCGATATGCAAAACTACAGCTTGTAGGAATGGCAGTTCAGGGGACTTTAAAAGAGCTTGAAGTGGAATTTGAGAAAATTGAGTCATCAAAGTGGAAAGCTGTTGCTATAGAAATGTGCGATGTTGTTGAATTGGATAAAGCAGCCAGTGAAATGATATTACAATTTTACCATGAGATGCACAAAACTGGTCGCTATGTAGCTATCCTTGATCCCTCCGGAAATATCGATCCATCCCTGCAGAAGTTTGGTCTTGAGGGGACTGTGCCGATTTTTGGCACGACAAATGCTTTTGAAGATAAAGCGTTCTCCAAAAACAGCGGTTACAAGACTAAATTATTATAGTTCTTTAAATTAGCGAACACATTTAATTAATTTAATCCCGATAATGAGAATTTATTCGGATTATTAAAAAGGAGATTTAATGGCTTATCTTGGAATAGGCTACTGTGGTCCCAATCGCTCCTTTTTACGAGATCAGGTGAACAAACATATGGCCTGGCTTAAAGGTGATCGTCTCCCACGGTTTTTTGGTGATGGTTTTATTGTGCTGTACGATTCCAACACCGCCAGGGAGTTTGCAAAGAAATGCGAACTTGCTGCAGAAAAAGAGTGTCTGATAACTTACCCAATGGATCACCCGAACCAAAAATAGAACTGGGTATAAAAAATGCTTAACTTCATTGAAAAAATTGAGCAGGACAAAATACTCCAACTCCTTTCAAGGAGTTTGCCCTATTATCTCAAATCTTGGAATGAAGTAGATAAGAGAAGCGGGATATTTGGCTCCCTGGATCCAAAGCATTTCAATATGCGTTCGGTAGGTTCCTCTTCGCCAGTAATAGAATACGTCCTCAGGCCCCATCTTAACATTCTCTGTATACTGAGCAGTTATCTGTACCTCGATAAACTCGAGATGGTTGGAGAGGGTGTAAGCGAAGAAGAGCTTAAGGATAAACTAATCAAAGGGCTGCGATGGGCCTGCAATACTCATCTCACCGGCAGCAGGGATGAGGATGTTTTTCTCGAGCGCAAGCGCTGGGGGGAGAACTGGAGAAGTTCCCTGTGGGCCTCGGTTCTTGGGCTCATTTCTGTTTTTGCAAAAAACACAATCGACACCGTTACTCAGGATAAAATAAAACTGATCGTATCCTTTGAGGCAGACCGGTTTACCGATGTCAGGCCCCCCAGTGGTTGTGAAGTAGATACCAAAGTAGAAGAAAACGCCCAGGATGCCATGATCCTGGCCTGGGCCATCAATCTCTGCCCTGAACACCGCAATGTCAAAAACTGGGAAAACTCACTTCGGCTGTGGGCTGTAAATATCGCATCAAGCATTCAGGACAAGTCCGATCATTCTGAATACTTTGACAATTCAATTGCCTCTGCGGTTACAACCCAGAATCTTTTCCCCGATTTCACCGCCGAGAACCACGGATTTTTCCATCCTGAAGTTCTCTCATACGGAATGTGGATCATTTTGGCCACCTGTGCATATGAGCTCAACGGCAACGAAAGACCATCTTATCTGCACAGAAAGAGCCATCAGAAAACATTCGAAATACTGCTGAGGTTTTGTTTGCCTTCAGGGATGATTTTTGCACCTGGTGGACACGATATGCCGATGTTTATCCCCCGCCCTCTCGCTCTTGCGTGGGGTGTTTGGAGAAATGACCCCAGGGCACTCCACCTCACCGCAAAGCTTCTGAACTGGATGAACACAAATCTCTATGCTGATCACAATACCCAGGGACCATGGGTGTTTGGGTTTGAACAAAACTATGAAGGATGGGAGTTGTTGTTCCAGAGTCAGACTGGACTTGAGCTTGCGCTGCTGGCATCTCTTCCCTTCCCTAAAGAGCAGAGAACCTTTTCTGCAGGCCAGGTTGAAAACGCAATAAATACCAGGCATATCTACCCCTATATTCAGGTCTGCTACAGGAGAAATGTACGCACAACAAGAAGCATGGCCTGGAAAGCACTGGGGAATCATCCGTTGGTCGGGCTGAACGTTCACTCACAAACTGAGTTGATTGCTCCGTTTAAAGCAGCGCTGCTTGGTATCCCAACCGTTTCAGACCCAATCAAATCCTGGAAAGTTTTACACCATCAGGACCGTTTTCAAAGAGATGGGTTTGATACAAGCGGCCTTGTGGCCTATTACAATAATGCTGGTACCAAAATTATCTCAAGGGAAATACGAGTGATCACCTGGGGTGATGAGGGGCTCATTGTTTTAGACAGGATTACCCCTGAAAAGGATCTGCAGGTGCAAGAGCAGTACCTCTCCCCCGTTTATCTGGTTAATGATTACTGGACCGGAAACAATCTGGAACTAACCAGCGGTTCTCTAAAGGAGTCTTTCAGCGCATATCAGCGCAAATTCCGTGAAGTCCCATGTCCGGCATTCTGGGCAAGCATAGAAAATCACCTGCTGTTTCAGTTTGTATGGAAACAAAACAAGGGCCTTTATTATCTTCCCGGCGGAGAGCGCAATGCTCCCCCTTACTGGAAAAACTGCAGGCTCGATATGATGGCGATCCATGTGGACCCAATCGATGCCAAAGAGGGAGAACCCTTTTATGAAGTCGGTTTTTTTATCGGTTCAGGTAAGGGGCCAAGGCCATTTAAAACTTCCGGGATTTCCCAACATTTTTTCAAAGGCCTCGTTATTATGGATGGGAAAATCACAGTCGGACTGGACTGACAAATCACACTTTCACAGGCAGGTTAATGAATAATTCTCCGAAAAGGGCTTTTATTACAGGCGTAAACGGATTCGCAGCAATTCATCTTTGCCAACACTTAAAAGAGTCGGGTTTTACTGTTTTTGGTATGGATATCCAAGAAAAGCCCGTTCTTGATTATATTAACTACCGCAAACTCTCACTGCCCGGAAACTATGAACTGGATGATTTTCTCAAATCCACCAATCCATTACATATCTACCACTTAGCAGCTGTAAGCTATATTCCCGATGCCGACCTATCACCCTACAATGCCATAGAAATCAACCTAATGGGAACGGTTTCGGTGCTTGAGGCTGCCCTCAGAACGTGTCCCGAATCTCAAATCCTTGTTGTGGGTTCATCTAAGGAATATGGAGAAGCGGATTCGGCCACAAAAAAGATCACCGAAAACACGAATCTCAATCCTCAGAGTTTTTATGGAATAACAAAGTTTACATCAGAGCTCATCGCTAAACAATATGGTAGACAGTTTGGGCTTGATGTCAGATTTACCCGTTCATTCAATCACACCGGTCCTGGGCAATCTCCGAAATTTGTGTGTTCAGATTGGGCAAAACAAGTGGCAGATATCGATAGAGGGCTTACAGCCCCACGGGTAGAAGTTGGTGACCTGGAACACTCTATCGACTTTTGTGATGTGAGAGATGTGGTTAAGGCGTATCATCTCATATTAAAGCACGGAAAGAGGGGAGATGTTTACAATGTCTGTTCAGGCAGAACAGTTCCGCTTACAGAGATTCTGGATTATCTGATCAGAAAATCGGGTAAAAAAATCGAAATCATTAAGTCAGATTTCAGGATCCGGCCCGGGAAAAGAAAATTAGGTATTGCAGGCGACAATGAAAAGTTGGTTTCTCAGACAGGTTGGAATCCACAGATCGGGATTGATAAAACTCTTGATGACCTCTATGAATGCTGGTTTAACAGGTAAATGATTCTTGCCTTGGAATTTGCATTTTTTCAACCAAACTACTTCTGTTTGAACCACCTGCTGGCTTCATATATTTTCATATACCTGAATAAAAATTCGTGATTTGTCAAATTACAATAAAGGAGTTTTGAGGCATGACACCTAAAGTAGATATCTGGGCAAGTCTGCCCTATGTGGTAAGGGACATGGAGCTTGCTGACTGGGGAAGAAAAGAGATTGAAATAGCAGAAAAAGAGATGCCCGGACTGATGGCTGTGCGTGAAAAATACTCAGCAGAAAAGCCACTGGCTGGTGTCCGCGTTTCCGGCTCACTTCACATGACTATTCAAACTGCCGTGCTGATCGAAACACTGGTTGAGCTTGGAGCTGATGTGCGATGGGCATCGTGTAACATCTTCTCCACACAGGATCATGCTGCCGCAGCGATTGCCCGTGCGGGAGTGCCCGTTTTTGCCTGGAAAGGGGAGAGTCTTGAAGATTACTGGGCATGCACTTATCAGGCTTTGACCTTCCCCGGTGGTAAGGGGCCCAATCTGATTGTAGATGATGGGGGGGATGCCACGCTTCTTATCCATAAAGGGGTACAGCTTGAAGATGGAGATAAATGGGTAGATGAGTCCACTGACAATGAAGAGGAAGCTGTAGTTAAGTCGCTTCTTAAAAAAATACACGCCAAAAATGCTGATCACTGGCACAAAGTTGCACAGGAGTGGAAAGGTGTATCAGAAGAGACCACTACCGGAGTGCACCGTCTGTATCAGATGATGAACGAGAATAAACTCCTGGTGCCGGCAATCAATGTGAATGACTCTGTTACCAAATCGAAATTCGACAATCTTTACGGGTGCAGGGAAAGTCTGGCTGATGGTATCAAACGTGCAACGGATGTGATGATTGCCGGAAAGGTGGTTGTGGTTTGTGGTTTTGGTGATGTGGGCAAAGGGTGCGCACAATCAATGAGCGGTTTCGGAGCTCGTGTGATTGTAACCGAAATTGACCCGATCTGTGCTCTTCAGGCTGCAATGGCAGGTTATCAGGTCACTACAGTTGAAGACACTCTTGGGGTAGGTGATATATATGTAACCACCACAGGAAATGTGGATATCATCACTGCTGAACATATGTCTAAGATGAAGGATCAGGCCATTGTGTGCAATATTGGCCACTTTGACAATGAAATACAGGTCTCGCAGCTTGAAAAATGGCCCGGTGTTGAGAAAGTGAACATCAAGCCTCAGGTGGATAAATATGTCTACCCTGACGGGCATGAAATATTTCTCCTTGCACAGGGGCGTCTTGTAAATCTTGGTTGTGCTACAGGCCATCCATCTTTTGTGATGTCAAACTCATTTACCAACCAGACTCTGGCTCAAATTGATCTCTGGAAAAACAGGGACAGCTATAAACCAGGCGTCTACATCCTCTCAAAGAGCCTCGACGAAGAGGTCGCACGCCTGCATCTGAAAAAAATCGGGGTGAAACTCACAAAACTTTCACCAAAACAGGCCGACTATATCGGGGTTTCTGTAGAGGGACCGTTCAAGCCAGAACATTACAGGTATTGATTTCAGGCTCATGAACAGATTTAGACAATAGAGCAGAGGAGACTACAAACAGATGAATGTAACCGGCATAGCTTTAAGAACTCCCCCCGGAGCACAGGATAACCCCGAAGTGACTCCGGAGCTGCTTGCCAGCTGTCTGGCCAAATATTCCCGTTCAAACAAAGGGATCGACTCTATTCTCGCATCTATCGATTGGAGCGATCCGGACAAATCGGTTGATTCCATTTTCAGGTTTGTCGATTATGGTCATGCCAGTATTACTGGTATGACCGGCGGTATCGCCATAGCGATCGATGGACTTTCAATGTTTCTGGCGTACAAAATATTTGAAATAGCCCAGCTTTCAGACGGGCAGGAGTCGAGCACCCGATATATTCAACTTGACAAAACAAATCTCCCGGATGCTCAGAGCCTTGGGATACCGGCCTCTTTGGAAAAAGAGTGGCAGGATTTAATGGAATCTTCCTTTGATATGTACCACACTACCTACCAACAGCTTGATTCCAAAGCTCAGCAGGATCCATCCCTGATTAGGGTTCCGGAAGGAACAAGCGAAAAGGTGGTTGACCGGCTCAGACGCAACTATGCTCTTGACAGGTCCAGGTACCTTATCCCTTTTGCCACAAAGACCAATGCTGCATATGTGATGACTGCCCGTGTGTGGGCGGATACTATTCGCCAGCTCGATTCTCTTCCATTGCCGGAAGCTGCCGAGTGTGCAGGAAAGATCCGCAAGGAACTGGAGAAATTCGTACCGCGTATGATAAAACACAGCTTCCCGACTGAGGCCAGCAGGGCACAGGTTCTTAGCATGCTAAATTTTGCTACGCGGAATATAAACGCAAAGGGCGTTTGTATTGACAATATCCCAAGCGAGGTTTTTCTTTCAGTTCATGACCAGATGCCTTCATTTCTCCCCTTGACTCAAAAGCTTGAGGATGGATTTATGGGCAAAGTCAACAGATACAGCACAACCGGAGCTGCGGTAAACAGAGTAATGCTCAGAGCTGCCTGGAATAACATGGCAATAGCTGAATTGCGGGATCTGAACAGACACAGAAGCGGACATCGTTTTTCTCCGTTGCTGCCTGTAGGATTTTACTCTCCCGAGGAGGTGGATCGGCAGAAAATCCTTCCGCTTCTTGAGAAAAAGAAAAAACTCATAGAGAAAATCTGTGCCAGGAGCGATAACGCTTCTTATCTGTATGCTCTTCTCCTGGGGACTCAAACACCTTTCGAGCACTCCACTCATCTCGAAAAATTCATCTACGAGATCGAACTTCGCACCGGACTTGGTGCACACTTCAGGTATGCCGAACATCTCCGGGATGCTTACCAGAAACTGATAGAGGCCAGACCTCAGTTTAAAGATCATATCCATATCGGTGATGCAGAACCTGAGTTTTAATCTCAGCAAAATAACAAATCAAAGACAGAATCCGGGGGCACACAGATGTCCCCGGATTCTATGAATATGATATCTTCGTCACTTATGTTCAGGGCGGAGGTGATTCATTTGTCTGTTTTATCTCCCTGAATCCCGGTAAAAGCACACTTGTTTCTGAATTTGCAGCCCACCTCTAACAGCTTTCTCAGGTGTCGGACTTTCAGAACCGGACAGGACAAACTCTGCTGAGGCAAAAAAACACGCAAAAAAAGAAGTATGCTTTTGGCAGATTTAAACCGATATAATAAATCTTAAACACTTTTTTACCAATTGGAACGAATAGTAAAAGCAGTATTGTTTGAAATATACAGCCCCTGTTTTCAGGAGAGCTTTGCATATGATCCTGCGTTGTGGTTTTCGAGTAATTGAGAATGAATAAAACTTTTTGAACCTAAACGAAAGGTGTGAAGTGTGATGTCGGAGAGGGGAAAAGAACATGCAGACAGGAAATGTAAAGTTGCTGAGGTTTGTTCATCTCAACCCATAGAGGTCTCTGCTCAGGTGTTTGAAGTATCAAGAAAACAGCCATTAATTAAGGCTTCATAACAGGTAAAAAAAAATAAGATTTGTATAAAACTTCTTTCATTGACTCAAATTTCCGCAAACGTTATTTTTTTGGGCATATGCACGTATACGTATTATCGAAAATCAGCCAAAAAGCCTTATTTAGGGAGGTTTTTTGGCTGTTTTTATGTTTTTCTAACGGAGTACTTAATTCATGCCATTAGATTCTCAGGCTACAGAGCTCAATGAGGCGATTCAAAACGCAAATCCTTATATTTTCAATATGCTCTCTCAAAAGGGTAAGCAGGTCTATTTTCCTACCAAAGGTATTTTGGGACAAACTGCACAGGCTAAAACCAAGAGCATAAATGCAACCATTGGAATATCTCTGGAGGATAACGGGATGCCGATGGTGCTTGAATCAATAGACCGTATGCTCAATATTCAAAAGCAATCCTTTTCCTATGCACCCAGCTATGGTAATCCTGAAATGCGCTCAATGTGGAAGGAAATGCTTTACCGCAAAAATCCATCACTTAAAGAGAAACCTTTCAGCCTTCCTGTTGTTACCAGTGCACTTACCCACGGGCTTAGCATGGCAGGGCACCTATTTGTGGAAAATGGAGACAGTATTATTTGTCCAGATCTTTACTGGGAAAACTATGACCTTATATTCAAGCAGACCTATGGTGCACGGTTAGAAACCTTCCCTACATTTTGTGATGATGAAAAATTCAATATAGAGTATCTGGAAAAGCATATCACAGGGCAGAAGGTTGGTAAGAAGATTGTCATGCTCAACTTTCCCAATAATCCAAGCGGATATACGGTTTCAGAGCAGGAGGCTGAGCAGATTAAAGATCTGCTTGTAAAGGCAGCAGACAATGGGAACGATATAATAGTATTCATAGATGATGCTTACTTTGGGCTTGTATATGAGAAGGGGATACTAAAAGAGTCGATTTTCTCACTTCTTGCAGACGCTCACGAGCGTATTCTTGCGGTGAAATTCGATGGTCCGACAAAAGAGGATTATGTATGGGGTTTCAGGGTTGGTTTTGTTAGTTTTGCATCTGCCCGAAGCACTCCGCAGCTTTACAGTGCTTTGGAGTCAAAGTTAGCCGGTGCAATCAGAGGTAACATAAGTAATGCTTCAAACCTCTCTCAAAACCTTCTTCTTGAAGCGTACAGGGATGATTCCTATCAGGCTCAAAAACTGGAAAAGTTTGAGATCTTACAAAAACGTTACAGGAAAATCCGACAAATATTCTCAGAGCATCCGGAGTACGCCACTTTATTTAAACCGCTGCCGTTTAATTCCGGATATTTTATGTGTGTAAAGATCCTTTCCGGTGATGCACATGGGGTCAGAAATATTCTTCTGGATAAATATGACACCGGTGTTATCGCACAAAATGATCTTCTCAGAATAGCGTTTTCTTCAATACCTTTTCAGTACCTGGAAAAACTATTCGACAACATCTATAAGGCAGCTTCTGAAGCCAATGGGAATTAAATGAGTGATGCAGTGAAAGGAATTATATTCGACCTCGATGGCACCCTTTACCGGATGCATTGGCTAATGCGCCCCTTCATTACTCTCAGGGCGTTTCCCAATGTACTGCGTTTGCCAAGATTCATCAGGGAACGGAACAGGTTTGCCGGGGTTGATATGGAGAGTAGGGAGAAGCTCATGGAAGAGCTTTGCCTCTCTGTTTCAAGGATTGAAAAATGTTCACCTGCTGTTATACAAACCTGGATTGAAAAAAGTTTCTACCCTGCATTTATTGATTCAATGTTCTTATTTAAAGACAGCCGTCCTGAGCTTAACAGTACCCTGTCGCGTCTGAAGAAAAAAAAACTCAGGCTCGCCGTCTTATCAGATTACAGTATGGTAAGCGAGCGACTTGAAAAGCTTCGTATTGATCTCTCTCTTTTCGATACAGTGACATCCTCAGAACAGTTTGGTGCTTTAAAACCATCAGGCCGTCCTTTTGTGGAAATTGCACGTAAGTGGAATTTGAAACCATCTGAAGTACTTGTGGTTGGAGACAGGGTTGATACCGATGGTGAGGGAGCTAAAGCTGCAGGAATGAAATTCACCCAAATCTGTGATAAAAAAAATGAACAGTCCACATCCTGGCAGACTGTTCGTGATTACCTGTTAAGTCTCCCCGAGCCACTCTAAGAATCAACAGCTTCTAAGTTGGTACAGATTTGAGCGGATGTTTTTTAGGGAAAACATCCGCTCAATAACAGTTTAGTGAACCATCATAAGTCTTCTGTCAAAAACCTCAGCCACTTTACCTTTGTGGTCAATCGTTTTTACCCTCACTATATAGGTACCAGCGGGAACTGAGGAGCCACTGCGGTTTATGCCATTCCAATGCAATGTGTTCCATTGGTTGCGGTTTCCGGTATGGATACTGTTCCAAACTACCCTGCCACGCAGGTCTACTATACTCATCTCTATGGCTGATACTCCAACACTTGGCATAAAATATTGAAGCGTTACAGATCGCCTGCTGGGAACAGCCGTCAATTCTGCAAGAGAAAATTTCATCCCCTCCAGAGTAAAACCTTCACTCTGAGCGTAACTCTGTGATCCGACCACAAGGATAAATTCTTCAGAGGAATTTCCCTGCAGGGTAACATTTAAATCTTCTGCTATGTTACTGCTGCTCGGGTCAACAAACAGAACTTCTATATCTTCTGGAAAATCCTGACTCTGAAGGGTTGTCAGGTCTACAGATACCCTTTGGTTTGATTTGTTATGCAATTTGAGTCTGAAGGTTTTTCCTTCGGGCAATTCTGGTGTAAAGATGTGCCCATAGTATGATTCTGCATCGAAATCACTTACGGACATCAATACATTTCCCATCGTTGGAGGAACTGAGAGCCTTTTTTCAGAATCATTGCTGCCGATCATCACAGGGTTTAGCCTAACATCGCCTGAAGCCACAGCGTCGAGGGTAAGGTGCCAGGCTGGGGATGCACTTCTTCTGGCAACCGAACTCATGTAAGAAGAAGCTTCCGAGATAATCGGAGGCAGGGTCAAATAAATGGTGTCATTTGAATTATTGTATGCTGTGTAAACTTTCTCATTACCCCTCTCGCCATAAATTATTTCTGTTGGATTGCTTAAAGCAGACACCCCATGTATATAGAGTGGTTCAGCCCTGTATGAGGATGAACTTCCGGATTGATCCCATTTATAGATCTCAAGTCTTTCGCTTCCTTCTGTTTTATGTAATATATCACCCAACCGGACATTAAACAGATAAGGCAGAGTAAAATCGACCCATTGCCGCGGAGGTACCGCAAAAACATAAGGCTCTCTAAGGCTTACGCTCTTTGCGGAATCCAGACTAAGCCATCCCATTTCAGCAGATTTTATCCACATGACCCTTCCGGGTTCAAGCTTGAAATCATTCTTCAGCTCATCACTGTACTCAACCCACTGGTCTTTGTTGCTACCCGGTTTAGCATACCATCTGAAAACTCTGTACCTGGTGTTATCATACTCCCAATCACTCTCATCCCCATTGTCATCAAGTGTGGCCAAAACCGCCCCAAGATTTTTATTGTCAAGATCAGCTTTGACAAACAATGGCTGCCAGGTGAGCGGTTCTATGGTGAGAGCATCCGGAAGACTCCGCACAGATCTGGATATATTGAGAGTATCGGTGTGCATGCCGTCGGAAATTACCAGAACAGCATTCACGCCAGCCCTGTTTGTAACTCTTACAGAAGGGATGGTAAAAGTTACTTTAGCTTCTTTTGAGGAGAGCACCTTTTCCGATCTCAGTCTTAATGGCTCATTAGCAGTACTGTTATAATGCCTCAGAGTGATATTGGCAACGTTGACACTACTGATCTTAACTGTATCAATAATGGAATCACGCATTTGAACAGGACTGGTGATATCGCTTAGAATATCTACTTCAAACCTGCTGGTATCGATCATGAGCTTAAAAGGCTTACTAAGTGAAGGCGGTGAACTGAGATCGATTTCGGTGTAGACAAACTTTTTGTCTCTATCCATACTGTAATCGTGCACAACGATCCAACTCTCAAGCTGCTCTATCCATCTGTACATTCTTACATCATCAATTGAATATCCATCGGGAATATTTTCGGCCTTTAGTCCTAATGTAAATGGATAGGCATTTTCGGCTACTGTAAACTGATACCCTCTGCTTACTTCATAAAACCCCTCAAGGTCACCGTCATCGAAACTCCTTATGGTGTCGGGCAGATTTGCAAATCTCCATTGATTTGCAGATAATAACATTCTTGAATTATCTATGTGCACCGGAGCAGGTGGTTGTGAAAAATAGGAGATCGGCTGCATAGTGAATTCTCCCACTCTAACTGCATAGCTTGTCTTTTGTGGAACACCCTTGGTTTGGCCCTCCATTCTGACCCAAATATTTATGTAATAATCTCTTTCAAATTTGATATCACTTCCCAGCGGTGCTGTGGAGAACTCAACAGGGGATTCAAGTGGTCGGTAGATGGATGGTTTATCGGAGCAATCATTTGTTTTGCAAAGGGTATAGCCGTATTCCAGATTGTCGAAATAGTCATCACTGAGACTGAATAACACTCTGAATTTAAGACTGTCACCAATAAATTCTGCCTTCTCAATCTCTACACTGTTAAGATTTGCAAAAATTGCTTCAACCGCAATATCAGCTGTAACAGCTGTATCGATACGCGGATTATCCCTGACCTGATCACTCCACTTCACAAACCCATAACCGAAATCTGGTATTGCTTCGACTGCATGACCATCTGCCCCGTGATTAACTCTCTGAACTGTATCGATATCGAGAGTTCCGTTTGGCCCTGCAGTATAGGTCAATGTAAAACCTACAGCATCAAAGTAGGCGTATATTACCTTGTCCTCTGTGATATTTTCGTCTGTACGGGGGTTGTCAACGCTGTTATCACTCCATTCCCTGAATACAAATCCGTCATCGGCAACTGCCTCAACTGGTGTGCCGTTTGCCCCGTGTTTAATCTGTTGTTCCAGCTCTCCTTCAAGACTGCCACCGGATCCTGCCACATCGTAAGTGAGTGTGTGCTGTTTGATCTGGAACTGAGCAGTTACAGTCAGGTCCTGCTGAACATTATTATCAGTGCGGGGATTTTCAGTGGCTCCGTCGCTCCAGCCGGTAAACGTGAAGCCTTCGTTGGCGACAGCGGTTACTGGGGTACCATTTTGACCGCTTACCACATTCTGTTCTGTATCACCAGTAATGGTTCCGCCTTCTTCTGCTTTGTAGGTAAGTGTAAAGGATACGGGGTTGAAATTCGCGGTCACCGTAATATTTTCAGTTACATTAGTTTCGGTACGGGAGGGTTCGGTTATTCCGTCGCTCCATCCTGCAAAATTATAGCCTTCATTTGGTACTGCTGTAACTTCGTTTCCATTGCCGCCATGTGGGACATTCTGGAGAGCCTCACCAGAAATGGTTCCACCTTCACCTGCTATGTATGTAAGTGTAACAGATGTGGAAGAAAAATTCGCGGTCACCGTAATATTTTCAGTTACATTTGTTTCGGTACGGGACGGTTCAGTTACTCCGTCGCTCCATCCTGCAAAAGTATAACCTTCATTTGGTACTGCTGTAACTTCATTTCCATTGCCGCCATGTGGGACATTCTGGAGAGCCTCACCAGAAATGGTTCCACCTTCACCTGCTATGTATGTAAGTGTAACAGATGTGGAAGAAAAATTCGCGGTCACCGTAATATTTTCAGTTACATTTGTTTCGGTACGGGACGGTTCAGTTACTCCGTCGCTCCATCCTGCAAAAATATAGCCTTCATTTGGCACTGCTGTAACGGTTTCTCCATTTCCCCCATCAGGCACTGTTTGTGATGGTATGCCCTCAATGCTTCCTCCCTTATCTGCATTATATGTCAGTTGCCAGGTTTTTTCTGTAGTAGGTATGACCATAACGGTACATATAGTTGAATGGGATATACTGCAAGCTCCGCTACGGACTACAGCACGAAATTTCCACTCCCCTGTAACTTCTGGGGTTGTTGCGTAAGTATCGCCACTATGACTAAGGCTTTCAAAACTCCCTTGATCAATCTTACGTTCCCAGTCCACAACAGCTCCAACCTGTCCGGCAACTGTAAGTGTCACAGATTCGCCAAGGTTTATCACTGTCCGGTCAGCTGTAACTTCACCACCTTGACTTAGAGGGTTAACAGTGGCAAAGACCTCTGTTCTTGAGGTGCTTACGAGACCTGTCTCCAGATTCCTGGCCTCTGCATAATATGTTGTTGTTGCCTCAACATGTATTCCAAGAGCAGTGTTGTTCTGGAGTATAGGGTCACCACCTTCAGACTGATCATACCAGTCTACTGTAATTCCTTCCGGAACAGTAACACTCAGTGTGACATCACCCGATTCACATACCTCGCCATGTACAGGGTCTGTGGGAGGGTTTGGATTCTGATCGGGTAATTCGTTGGATAAAACCAGACTGCGGATCTCAAGAGTGCCCTCAATGAGAGTGTTTTCTGATTTAGGTGCAAAAGTAAGACTTGTAACGAGGTCCAAGTCAAGTGGAACTCGATCTCCCTCGGATAAATAATCGGGTTGAGCAAATTCGCTTACAAGCAGTGTTTCCGTTCTCCATTCGCTGCTCTGGGGAACCGATTTTTCATAAGCTTGACCAAGTTCATCGAGTGGAGGCTGATCGAGACGGACCGCAAATTCGTGGGATGAGCGGTACTCAATTTCAATCGATTGCAAATCGGTGAGCGGGTCTTCAAATGAGGAGGTGAGAATTGCCCATGGCCAGATATTTTCTGATGGGTCTTCTGCAATAATAGTGTACAGCATGGTAGCAACCCCTTCAATGAGGGGGGTGGTATCTGCTACGGTTGAGCCAAAGTCGTCAGAAGTTGCGCTCCACCAGACGTTGGAGACAAGATTATCAGCTCCTGCATGAAGAACGATTCCGGATAGTATGATCAGCAGGAATAACAGTGATGGGCAGTTCATTTTTACCGGTTTAACGTATTTCTGAATGCCTGAACGGTTGTTTTTATCTTTTACCACTTTCACATCTCCCCTTTGTCAGGTGCTGTATTTCGAGAGGTAGTTCATTTCTATTATAATATATTGAAACGGCAGATTTTTTGTACATTTTTTGTAACAATTTTGCCGATACAACAGATTTGCTTTCCATCGCCCCTATTTATCCGCTTAAAAAACGAATGGTGGTTCGATTAGAATCAAAAAACAAGGGTTTGAATCCGCATAGGGCAGATCCAAACCCATCCTTTATCAACTAAGAGATAATCCTGAGATCCCAGAATTTAATCCAACCCCCAAAAGAATCCTTCCTCAATTTCGCTTTCAGCTTCACTTTCTACTTCGCTTTCTGCTTCAATTTCCGACAGCTCCTCGTGATTTTCCTCAGGAGACAGGTCTTCCCTTACAATAAAAACCCCCTTCAGTCTCCCCCTGTGCAGAGCCATATCATCTCGTGTCAGAAGATATCGGTTAATTGAAAACAGAGGAATTTCTTTGTATTCCTGAATTCTGAGGTTTGCATCAGTTTCATCATCAAACCAGATTGAGGCGAGTCTGAGGCGCTCTGCCGGATCAGTGAGAATCTGCTCTCCTACCCAGCCAATCGCCAGGTCGTATTCGCCTTTGACGAGTGCTCTCTGATACTCGCTATAATCAACCCCTGCCAGTTCCAGTCTTATACCCTGATGGCTCATATCTGCCAGCATTTTTTCTGCAATTGCCTTTGATACCGGATCTTCCTGAACGAAAATGAGCCTCAGGCTTCCTTCAAAATTTGCTGATGAGGATCCCGCCTGAGGAGAACCGACATCGATATAGTCTGACTCAACAGCGCTGATAGGTTCTCCTTCGGCTTTGACGAAATTGTTTAGGATATCTGCGGGTCTTAGCTGCCGCGCTATAAATCCCCTGACCCCTCGATCGGAAACCCTGGAAGACACAAAGTACCTCTCAGAAGGGAGTCTGTGAAGTGCAGAATTAGTTTGCAGATTGTTCTTTGCATACTGAATATCAGCAGAAGAGTAGAGTGTCACAGCAGAGAATCTGCCAAGGCTAAAAGAAAGTACAGGGTTTGAATCCCCCCCCAGGCGCAGAGTCACTTCATCGAGAAACGGTGTGCTGCTTTGTGTGTTTGCATTTGGTTGAAGGTTGATCTGATTGGCACTTGTGGTTTGTGTATAATAGGGCCCCATTTTCAGGCCGCTCCAAAGCAACCGGGATGTACGCAACCGTGTAAGAGCATTAGGATCGGGTCTTTCCATTCTCAGCTGGACGGTGTTTCTGTCTACCGCGTAGAAGCCTCTGATCACCGGTTCCTGCCCTCTGATGAAAGCATCAACACCCTGCACATTTCTGAAAAGGGCAAGTCCTTCTGCAGGGTTTTGTCGTATCAGGTTGGTCCAGCTGTGTATCAGATCAAGGGCAGAAAGGGATTGTCCGGATGCATTCACAATCCTGCCGTTTAGCCTCAGTTCCACCCGCCTGTGGGATGAATCTGTAATGATAAATGCACCGCCGTCCTCTGATTCTGAAAAAGGGTGTAGGTTCAGGAGTTCAGAAACGATGTTGTCAATAAAAGGGCGTGGAGAATAGAGTACAGCGCTGCCTCCTTTAGTGGGAAGCGGAGCAAAAGGGTCCTCCAATGAAGCAGTGTCGGTGGTTTCGATTAAGCTCTCTATGAAAGGGTCATCGAAGCTGAAATCATCGATTCCACTGAACCCAAGTGATTCCTCCTCTTCAGCTGTGATATCAGGAATTTTCCTTGCAATCATCTTGAGATGGAGAAAATCTCTTCCCGAATCGATTACTTCGTAATCGTAGTGTGAACCGAGGAGAAATTGATTAAATGCTTCGACGAAGCGGTTACGTTCAGAATCGCTGGAAAACTGAAATCTGACAGAAAAGGAGTGCTTATCATCCTCTTCGAGCAGAATTTTTTGCTGTTTCTCCTCCTCAGCATCAGCGGACAGAGGTCTTCTGACCTGCTGGTACGGAGTGAGACAGGAAGTCAATAACAACAGCCCAGGCATGAGAACAACTGACATTCGCCTTATAAATCGATTCATACGTGCACATTCCCTTTTGATTATGTAAACCGGATTGCTACCAAAGATTACGACAGTTGTAAGAAACATAGCAAACCATCTGATAATACATGCGTTAGAGTGATCGGTAATTAAAAATAACAGGTATGCGAAGGTAAATTCAATAATGTTGGAAAAACGGTTCTAAACAGAGTAAAAAATAAGAATCTGCGTGATAGCTGAGAAACGCTGCTGTGTTTGGAGAAAACGCTTATGTATGCACATCAAAAAGTGGGCCATTGTTTTTCAGAAGGCTATTTGGCACTTTGCTTACAGGCCTCGATGGCTGCTTCGCACTGATATTGATAAGCGCCTAAGATCGTTTTCGCTTCAGCCTGCTCGTCGGAGCTCATTGCAGAAAAGCGATGTTCGAAATCGGATGCTTCTCTGCAAATCTCCTGCATATATTCACATTGATACGAATCTGGCAGATTTGCAATGTTTACCACACGAGTTTTGCCGGAGCATCCTAAAAACAGCACTAAGGCAATGAAGAAACAAGTGGTTTTTTTCATATCTGACCTCTAATATGATTTGAGAGTCTGTACTGCCGGAGAGGCTTTGAGCCGACTCAGAGCTTTGGATTTTATCTGCCGCACACGTTCCCGTGTTATGTTGAACCTTCGCCCGATTTCATCAAGGGTGAAAGCCGCCTCATGATCTATTCCGAAATATAATTTAATGATGTCTCTTTCTCTCTCTGTCAGCGTTTCGAGCATTTTTCTTATTTCACCATTCATGGAAAGTGTCTGGATGTTTTCCTCCGGACTTGAGCCTTCCAGCTGATGGCCACCCATAAGATCCATCAACGTTGAGCCGTCATTGTCCCTGACTGGCGCATCAAGAGAAACATGGCTGTTTGCTATGGAGATGGTCTCTCTTACAGAATTTTCAGAAATCGAGAGTTCCCGTGCGATTTCAGAGATGTCGGGAATGCGATTGTAGCGTTGCTCCAACTCGATCTGGGTTTTGCTGATCTTGTGAATAGCGCCGGCCCTGTTAAGCGGAAGACGCATGATTCTGGAATGTTCCGCAAGGGATTGCAGGATAGCCTGTCGAATCCACCATACTGCATAACTGATAAACCTGAAGTTCTTTTTTTCATCGAACCGTCGTGCTGCACGCACCAGTCCCATATTGCCTTCGTTTATCAAATCACAAAGGGAAAGTCCCTGGTTTTGATAATTTCTGGCTACGCTGACTACAAAACGCAAATTGGCCTTTACAAGGGTATCAAGGGCTTTCTTTTCACCCTTTTTTATCTTGGCTGCCACTTCTGCTTCTTTTTCGGAACTCAGAGGCTGAAGCCTGCCGATCTCTTTGAGATACAAGGCGAGGTTTCCCTCTTCTATTATAGGAAGATTCGATCTACTCACATGGTTTCCGGGTTTCGGGAAACAAAAAATATCGCAGAAAACCAAAAAACTGCGGTGGATTCTTACAAATATAGGTCAAACCAAGCGCAAAGCCAACAAAATTCGTCTGTGCAATTGTAAAAACATCATAACAGTTTAAACCAGACAAGCTGAAAATCTTGAACACTCAGCTTACAAGACGTGTTTTAAGCCTGCCTACCCCAAAGACGGCAACAATTGAGGTAAAAACAATCATGAAAAACAAATCCCAAAGAAGTATGGGTGAATATCCAAAAATTACCATCTGACGAACCATTCTCACTCCATGGGTCAGTGGTAATGCTTCTGCCAGATACCGGATTGGCTCAGGAAGGTTTTCAATGGGGAACACCACACCGGAGAAAAAAAACATTGGGGAGAGAAAGCCTGTGAAATAAAAATTGAAATGGTTAATGCTGGCCACAAAAGTGGTTATAAGCATCGATAAGGAGGCAAAAAGGATTCCGGTTAAAAATCCGATAAATGGAGTGATTACTACGGCAAACAGCGGGACAATGCCAAATACAGCCATCACCAGTATGACTGCAAAGGAGAAGAAAAAACCCTTAGTTCCAGCCCACACTATCTCCCCTACTAAAATATCCTCAACCAAAAGAGGTGCGGCGAGCATCCCATCATAAATTTTCTCATACTCCAGGCGAATAAAAGTTCCATAGGAACACTCAAAAGCTGCTGTATACATGGCAGCAGTCAGCGGTAAGCCGGTTGCAAGAAAAGTAAGATAGGGGATACCGTTCATCTCCGCAACATACCTCTCCATCCCAATACCGATTCCTGCCAGAAATATCAACGGCTCCAGAAACGGGGGCATGCCATTACTGAGAAGGTTTTTTGAATATACCCTGAAATGGCGAAACCACACACTCCAGATTCTGGCTGAAAATGGCGGGTGGAGAATTTGGTTATTGTCGCGCATTAAGTGTGCTTCCTGTGCTTTTAAGAAAAAGGTCTTCAAGGTTTGACTGTCTGAGTAAAAACTCCCCCGGGTTCAACTCATCCCCCAGCATGGTAAGCTGCCCATGATTTGAGCAGTATATTCTAATGACATCGGTAGAATCATCAATCCTGCATGAAGAGAGAGCTGCATTATTTAATCTCTCGTAGTGTTCCCTTGCATAAACCTCCATCACGTAAGGTTCAATATGCTTGCTTACCAGAAGCTTGGGGTTGCCCTCCATGATTTTCTCTCCCTTATTCATAATCAACACCGAATCACATATCTGAAACGCCTCTTCCATGTAGTGGGTTGTAAGCAGGATTGTCATCCCCTTGCGTTTGAGCATACGGAGTTTTTCCCATATCAATTGCCTCACCTGGGGATCAAGCCCCGTTGTCGGCTCATCGAGGATCAGTAGGTCCGGGTCATTCAGCAAGGCTCTTGCGATTATCAATCTCCTTTTCATTCCTCCTGAGAGCTGTTTGATTTTGGATTTTTTCTTTTCTCCAAGCTCCATAAATCGTAATAATTCATCAATTTTCTCCTCTGCCAGAGGGGTGGGGATATTGAAGAACCTTGAAAATATCTTCAGGTTCTGCTCTACATTCAAATCCTCATCCAGATTGTTGTCCTGAGGAACAACTCCGGAGATAAACTTTATGGCCAAAGAATTCAGGTGTGGGTCATAGCCAAAAACCTTCATTGCTCCCCCGGAGTTATCGTCCCTTCTGCTGGCTCCATATATCATTTTCATTAAAGTGCTCTTGCCAGCCCCATTTGGCCCAAGAAAGCCATAGCACACACTTTTTGGTATAGAAAAATCCACCCCGTTTACGGCTTTTTCCTTTCCGTAACTCTTGACCAGATTTTTTGCAATTATAGCAGCTTTATTCATATTTTCTCCGAAGAGAAAAATAGTTGCGTTCAGAAATATTAGCAATCTGTAAATATCCTATTCTTTATTCTCTAAAGATAGATCCTCTTACAGCTGAATCCTTTGGCATCATATATTTTTCTTTAAAAATGAAGTATTTTGTTTTACCCCGAAGGGCCCATCGAAATGACTCCAAAAATGTTTGTTTTTGATCTTGATGGAACTCTCCTGAATTGCCGCAAAGAAATCTCACCGCCTACAATCAGAGCATTAAGAGAGATGGCGGATTACGGAGCTTTGATCGTGCTTGCTTCCGGAAGAATCAGCAACAGTATCAAGCAGTACCTGCCAGTTCTCGATATTGATGCTGCGGTTCTCTCGCTCAACGGAGCGGTTGTGTGTATGAATAAAGCCCATAACGAAAGATGTGTTCACAGATCGATTCTGGGTCAAATCTACTCTGATTATCTGATACAATTCGCCTCAAACAAACCTTTTGCCACCAATATTTACGTAGATGATACACTTTATACCTTTGATACCAAACTAGCCCGGTACTGGACGGATCTATATAGTTTACAGACCAAAACGCAGTATATATTCCTAACGTCATATGATAAATTCCAAAACATTGCTCCCTCCAAGATCAGTTTTATCGGGGAAATCAATGAACTGGACAGACTGGAGATGGATTTCAGGGCTAAATGGGATCACAGGCAAGTCTATATCTGCAGGACTTGGGAACATTATCTTGAATTCCTCAATCCGGATGCAAACAAAGGGGATGCACTCTGTAAACTTGCTCAGGCTTACGGCATCGGGATGTCAGATGTTGTGGCTTTTGGTGACGGAGAAAATGATCTGCCCATGTTACAAAGAGCAGGAACAAGCATCGCAATGCTCAATGGCAGGGAAAATGTAAAAATGAGCTCCAAAAGAGTGACCCAATATACCAATGATGAAGATGGTATAGCACACGAATGGGAAAGAATAAAACAAGAGCTTCTCTGATTACCAGATTACCTGTTTTTCCAATTCTGTATCAACAGCACCTTCCGACAAGTCAAAAAAGTCGGTTCTTTCTTTTCTCGATGCAGTGATCAGCTCCAATTGTAACCCATTTTCCGATAAAACCTGATTCACCTGTTCTTTAGCTAAATCAGGTGAATTATGGTCCTCACTCAAATGGCACAATATAACCCTGGAAGGAGGAGAAGAAGAACCAAGCAAAGTAGCAATAGCCTTACCCGATTCATGATTTGAAAGGTGCCCTTTTCCGCCGGTTACCCGTCTTTTGTGGAGATATGTTCTGGACTGATTTTTCCACAGCAGTTCCGGATCATGGTTCGCCTCAAAACAAAGAACCGAAACACCACTGAGCGCCTCTATCAGTTCCTCAGAGACACTGCCAATGTCTGCTGCGTATCCAACTGCACCGTTACCTTGTCCGTCTGCGTAGAATCTGAAACCACTCGTTACACCATCTGCATCGTGTATTACTCCAAACGGTTGGAAACATATATCACCAACCCTGAACATCTCTTTATCAAAACATAACAGGTCAACTCCGCAACGACACTTTCCCGTAAAACGGGAAGAGAAAAAAGGAGCATTCTCATTGTGTATCCAAAGCGAGACAGAAAAAGTTCTGCAAAAACTCAAAGTAGATTTGTTTAGGTGATCAGAATGTAGATGAGTGCAGACTACAGCATCTATACTCTCCGGGTCCACACCGATCTCATCCAGCAAACCTACAATTTTCTTGCGACTCGGCAAGCCCGCATCTAGCAACACCCGTGTGTTTTTGTTTTCAATGTATGTACAATTACCACTTGATCCGCTTCGCAGCACAGAAAATTTCACAACTGTAATCCCTGACTCTGGTGAAAGATATTTATATCGGGTAAAAAGTCAATGACCACTCACCAGGTCAAAAATAGATCATGGGCACTCAGGAATTCTTTAGTCTGTATAAAAGCGAATCCATATCGACTGTTGCTATTCCTGTTGCATAATCACTCATGGCATAAGGCAGAATGAGTCTGTCCAAATGGATTAATGCGCCACAGGTATATACCACGTTGGGCACATACCCTTCACGCTCATTTTCATTTGGAACCAGTAAGGGCTCCGATAGCCTGCCGACCACCTGTCGAGGATTTTCAAGATCGAGAAGAATGGCCCCGATACTGTACTTTCTCATTGGTCCAACTCCGTGAGTCAATACAAGCCACCCCTCCGGTGTTTCTATGGGTGGACCACAGTTACCCACCTGAACAAATTCCCAGGGAAAGGTCGGTTTCAGCAGAGGGAGCATTTCATGCCAGAAATGGATATTGTCGGAATACATTATATAGAGATTTTCATTATCCTGGCGGGAGAGCATTGCGTATTTTCCGTTGATTTTTTTCGGAAAGAGAGCCATTCCCTTATTCTGCGCAGCGGTTCCATTAAGGGTTATAATCCTGAAAGTGAGAAAGTCCCTTGTAACCATAAGCTGAGGCAGAATCTTGTTTCCATCATAGGCTGTGTAGGTGGCATAGTAAGTTTTGTTCCCTGACTCATCTTCAAACCGAACGAAACGGGCATCCTCGATTCCGTTCTGTTCACTTGGGCCTGTGGGGAAAATTATTCTCTGAGAGATTTTATGTTCACCCGGAAACCTGACCTCATAGTTTGATCGTGCAAGCCAGATCATACCCTCTTTAGTTAAATCTTGTGTTTGTGAGCGGTTACCGCCCCTGCTCACAAGGCTGTCAATCACAGCGGAAAGCTCATTTAAGGTAAATTTATCGTGGAGTTTTTGAAGCACTTCTTCAGAAAAGTGATTGTGCAGTCCCATTTCGATCAGTTTTTGAAGGAAAGTACTTTTATCATAAGATGAATTGGCGATAGGTTCCGGAGGTGCCACAAATCGCATCGCCTCATCAAAGACAATGTTATACTCCTTGTCTATGACCCCTGAGCGAAAAGAGATAGAGGATATATGCCCTTCTCCGGTGGCCCGCAGACTCATGATAAATCTCATTGATCCGTCCTTTAGATCTGATTGATTTGGATCGGGAACAATGGAGGGATTAAACAGAGCCGCACACTCCAGTGAGTACTCGCTTGTGAATAGGGAACCTATCAGTAAGCGTCTCTCTCTTGAGGGTTCAAGGTCACTGAACATATACTCTTTAACTATCTGGAAATGCCGTTCGAAAATAGTTTTTATATCGAAATGCCTTCCGGCAAATTCAGAAAGTACCCCGCTGAGCCACTTTTTAACAGCTTCATCCGGCAATGCCATTACTCTTGAGATGATTTTCATTCTTCTTGTTTCATCCCTTGGAATAAAGGGTCTTATCAGGACACGTGAGGGGTCAGGAGTGATTTTTACATCTGTGCGAAAAACCTCTACTGTTTTCATATCTCTCCCTTAATCAGGCTTTGATTGGTCCTCTGAAACTTGCTATTGTATTTTCCATTTCCTGCATTTCCACCAGGGACAGATAGAATGAAAGGCTTGCTTCTGCACCCTGGTTTTCGTTTACTCTGTCAATATGGAGGGCATCTCTGCACCCTCCGGTCTTCGGATCGTATAGTGACAAACCAACTTCATTGCGCCCCAGAAACCACTCGAAAGCTTTTCGGGCTTCCGTAAACCATGTTGTATCCTGGGTGATTCTGCAGGCTTCAAGACATGCTGAAATCATTGCATTTGCTTCAATCGGTTTTTGATCGAAATCTGAGTTCTCAGGATTTGGAGTGCCCTGCATCTGATCAAAGGGATGAAAGCAGTTTTTGATTGAAGACTGTACTTTCGCAAGCCACTTCAGTGATTCAAGTCCTGCATTCAGCATTTCTGAGTTTCCTAACCAGTGTCCACTTAAAATCAGTGCGTGGGAGAGTCTGGCACTGCAGGAAGAGAGATGTGGTTCAAACCAGGATCTCTGCGAGGTACTCCCTTTTTGGTAGAGCTTATAAAGAGAACCTGCAATCAGTTCACGACCGTAGTTTACAAACCTGTCACCGTCAAATCTTCTGAAATATTCATGAATTCCGATCAGTGTGAATGCCCACGCTAAAGGTGAATCGAATTCATAAGCTGCAGGCAGAGCTTTTTCGAAAAGCTGTCCTGCAAGATTTTGAAACCCCTCCTGGCGGGATCTTCCAATGCATGTGCCCAAGGCCCAAAGAGCCCTTGAATGTGTTTCCTGTGACCCACATGGGCTGTCCCATATGCGGGCGTAACTTAAGTGATTTCTGAATCTTTTGTTCCTGTTGTTAAATGAATAATTCAGAAAAGAGAGGTAGTTTGACGACAGATCGGTCAATCTGGCCGATGGGGTTTCACCCGCCTCCTGCAGAATAAGAGTAAGGATGAGTGCACGGGCGTTATCATCCGTACTGTATCCCAGAGAAAAATCGGGTACTGTATGAACCGCATGTCTGAAAATACCGGTAAAATCGGACATCCTGAAAAGGTGGTCGAGTTTTATTTTTGGCAGCTCTTTAGCTTTCTGCTCCAAAACTCTCCCTGAGGTTCGGAAGGGAGTTTTTGCTCTGCTCATACGCGCTTCTTCGAATGCTTTTCTGTAAAGATATGCTACATTACTCCACACCATTTCTCTGCTCAGAAGGTAGGCATTCTTTCTCATTGTGTGCCGCTCGGTCTCATGCTCAATCAAATGGTTCACTGCGCGGCTTATTGCAGGGGGATCCCTGAAGGGGACAAGTACCCCTCTGTTTTGGTCCAGAAGTTCTGCGGCATGCCAATAGGGGGTAGAGATAACAGCTTTACCCGCCCCAAAGGAGTAGGATAGTGTCCCAGAAGTTATCTGCGCTTCCTTGAGATAGGGGGTAATGTATAAATCTGCAGCACCGATAAACTCCTTGAGCTCTTCGGTACTTACAAACCGATTGTAAAATATCACATTTTTCTCAATCCCCAGATCTTCTGCCAGATACTGAAGCTTCAGTCTGTATGCTTCCCCTTCCCTTCTCACCAAGGCCGGGTGGGTGGCACCCAAAACAATATAAACCACATTGGGATATTTTGCTACGATCTCCGGAAGTGCATGAAGCACATTTTCTATACCCTTATCGGGCGAGAGCAGCCCGAATGTAAGCAGCACCATGCGCCCCTCTACCCCAAACAGATCTTTGTAGAAGTTTGGGTCTACAAAGGGGACATCGATTATGCCGTGTGGGATCAGACACACTTTCGAAGGGTCGACATTGTATGTGTTGTGGAGAATCTCAGAGGCTTTGTTGGTCATAACAATTAAACGATCTGAGAAGCTTATCAACTGCTCCATTACCCTCTGCTGCTGTTCATTTGGTTCTGAAAGCACAGTGTGAAGAGTTGTGACTATGGGCATTTTAAGTTGTCTCAGAAGTGTAAGGATGTATGATCCCGAACTCCCCCCGTAAATACCAAACTCATGTTGAATACAGGCCACATCTATATTGTTTACGTTCAAAAAATCTGCAGCTCTCTCATAAGAGCCAAGGTCATTTTCCTTTATTTCGAAACGAACAATTGAGGGATACTCATATCCGTTCTCGATGTCGGTTACAGGAACAGAGAAACATTGGATTTCTGGAAATTGGGTTGAGATTGATTCACAGATACTTGAGGTAAATGTGGCGATTCCGCATTGACGGGGTAAATAATTTCCCAAAAATGCAACTTTGCTAATTGCGGATTGTGTATGCATCTGCCTTTTAAGCCTTTCGCTATAGTATAGAAACCCTGCAGTTTTGAAGACTCAATGAGTATAGCAATATCTGTGCCCGTAAAAAATTCACTAAAACAGAAGGTTTTTATTGCTGCGGGGGAGAAGAAATTATTTTTTTGGGAATTTTGAGGGAAATAAATATCTATTTTTAATAAACGAACTCGTTAAAGGAAACATCTTAACCTCATCAGGATAGAAGAACTTATGAACATGAACAGCGATCATGACAGATATGTAGCAAAAAACCGCTCTCTTGCTTCTGCTGAGGAAATCAGCCGCAAAGATGGGGCTATGGAGAAAAAAGGTTTTTCTCACCTTAACAGACAAAAGGAAAGCTCCTGCTTTAATTGCAAAATGAAAAAGAATTGCAGTGAGTTTAAGGCTAAAAGTACCGGGCGCTCCAGTGGTGTCGTATCCTTTGGAGGAGAACAGAACTTTATCTGTGACAGATATGCACCGGCTCAAACAGAAAAGAAATCATTCACCAATAAACAAATAAAATCTCTTCTTAAGAACGCAAAAAAGGGATTATAGGTTTAATGTTTTGAGGGGGAAGCGTCGAAACCGTTTCCCTGTGGTACGCTTCCGATTATTGCGTCTTTGACTTTTTTGATCTGAATTTCACGATTGAAAAGTTTTCCAGCTCTTTTGCAGCCTGCTTTTCCCATACTGTTAAGCAGGTCTGAGGATTCAAGGAGTGTTTCCATTGCATTGCTCAACGCCATGATGTCACTCTGAGTTACCAGTAATCCGCTCACACCATGCTTTACAATTTCCGAAATCCCCCCACTGCAAAAGGCAATTACAGGCAGCCCCGCACCCTGTGCTTCGGCAACAGAACGACCAAAGGGTTCGTCTGCAGAAGCAGTACAGAAGACTGCATTTCTGGGGATTTTTTTCCAGGGATCTTCTGTATGGGGTCTCAAAAATGCGGAGTCGGTAAGCCCTTTTTCTTTTATTTCCGCTGACAGTTTTTCCCGGTAGGCATCATCTCCATAAAATGATGACCCTATCAGAGTCAGGGTGGTTTTCCTTGAGGTCCTTTTCTTTAGCATACTGAATGCTTCGATGAGATGATGACACCCTTTCCATGGAACGATTCTGCCCACATACACAAATGATACAGCTCCAGAATAAGCCCCCCGTTTAGCAGGGCCTCTAATTGTGACCCCGTTGTGTATGATTCTGGTTTTAGGCCGTAATCGCTGAGGTAAGGAGTCTTTTACTGCTGAAGAGATCGCAATCACCTCAACAGACCCGCACAGTAGCAGATTGTAAACCCATCTGGAGAAACTTTTATCCGGAAAAATCTCCCTTATATGAAATACCGCTCTTCCTCTGAACCCATACAATCTTAATAATAACAATAACACATGAGACTTAGGCACATTTGCATGTATACAGGATGGTGCCAATGTTTTAACAAGTGAACGCACCCTGAAAGAAAAAAGAATAAATTGAAAAAGTGCGGGTGCATTACGGATAAGAGATTTGAAGAGCGAATCCCTCTTTATGGACGATAGTTTTTCAGTGCAGGGTACTATATGGCAATGAACACCCATTTCAGAAGATTTACTCTGGAGGAATCCGTTTTCTGTTGTAATAAGATGGGTTTGATAATCCTTGACTGTTTCTTTTAGTATGTCAATCAGAGAATATTCGGCTCCGCCCGGATATTTTCCCCAGTGGTTAAGAAACAGAATTTTACTCTTTTTACCACACATAAAGTTCTCTAAGTCGGTTCTGAGCTTTTTCAACATATCCCAAACGCATCTCTTTGTCTCTGGCCATAATGTCTATTGCATCTTTGAGTTTCTGGGGATTATGTGGCTCCACCAGCATACCGCACTCGCCATTATCAAGAACATCCGGAATGCCTCCTGCCCTGCTTGCAATAATCGGAATGCGGTGTGCCATAGCTTCAAGCAGCACAATCCCAAAGCCCTCAGTGCCCTCTCTGCACTCCCTGGAATAAAGCACAAAAAGATCGGCAAGACTGTACTGCTCAGAGAGTTCTGAATCCGTTAACCCTTCCAGTATTTCAACTCTGCTACCCACTCCCAACACGCATGAAAGCCTGAGAAGCCTGTTTTTCTCCTGTCCGGTTCCCGCAATTACGAGAGTCCAGTCAAAATATTTGTCAACAGACGACAGTGCTTTAAGAAGTAAATCGTGCCCTTTATGATAAACCAGTCGCCCTACCGTTAAAATTCTCAATTTTTTGGATATGTCAACCTTTTCCTTTACAACCCCGGGAAGTTGGATTTTCGGTGTAACCACTCTGACTTCTCCATCATATCCACACTCCCTTAAGAGCTGTTGGGTATAACTGCCAAGAACAAACACTACCTGAGCTTTTTTCAAAACTTTGATAAGAAAAAGGGATCGAATGTTTTTTTTTCGGAGTGCAATAAGCTCTGTTCCGTATGAATAAACAGAATAATTTACATCGAAAAAAAAGGAGAGCAGATAGGGGGCAACCGCTGCATAAACATTTCCACACTCGATATTTATTTTTTTGTCCCTTTTTGATCTAAGTGTGAGAAACAATGGAGTAAGCATTGATATCAGGGATAGTTTTTTGTTCCATTTCGAAAGAAATGTAGAAAAATAGCGTATGGGGCAGGGAAAATTTTGCTCAGTTTGATCCACTTTTCCTGCAGCTCCAACGAAAACCATATCTGATGAAGAAAAGGTATGACGAACTATTTCACCCAGATAGTTTTGAATCCCCCCTCTTTCAGGAGCGAAATCAAGCGTTACCATGATTTTCATCAGAACCCATTGCCTTATCTGTGTTTACATTCCGGGAGAAGTACAAGCTGACAAGCACTCCGTTCCAAAACCAAAAGTAGCTATCTCCTGGAAAGGAATGGATATGTGTGCCGGTGAAGTTAATAATTGCAAATGTGATATTAAATACAGTTATACCTTTGGCCAGAACAATCACTGATCTGTCTTTTGAAGAATCTATCAGTCGTATTCCGTAGATTATAAAAGCCGCTATAAGTGAAATGATGAACAGTAACCCCGGATATCCAAACTGAGCCAAATAATCAAAATATATGGAATCAGAACTGAATGTACCAGTTCCTCTGCCCAGAATGGCATAAAGGGGGTTCAAAGAGCTTGCAAAAACGTACCTCCACAGTGCAAGTCTTGAGACCATTGAGTACTCGACAAAAGGATTAACCAAAGCCCCGATTCTGTCAGTTACAAGCATAGATATATAATCTCTTTCCTGCATTCTGCTATAAACAACCGGAGCAGATCTCAGAAACGGGTTTTCCTCAAACCCCAATTGAATAAACTGAGCTCCAAAATACGCCAGAATCATCACCACCAAAACAGCCAATCTGCGTTTATTCCCTTTTACTGCCAAAATAGTGAACCAAACCAATAGTGATATTACCATGCCTGCCCAATTGGAGCGAACAGAAGTGATAAGTATGCCATAAAAAAACAGCGGAATGAAAAGGAGGAAAAATTTCCCTTTTGCGGAATTACTCCAGGAGTAGAGAATCAACACAGCAATAATCCCAAGCTGAAGATAATCAGCGAAAGCAGCCGGTGATTGAAATGTTGAAAAGGGGCGTGCCATCCCTTCAATGAATAATGAGGTAAAGGAGATGGATGAAAACCAGATCCGTTCAGCTTCCGAATACCCCCAAAATAATTGGTTTATTCCATACATAGCTGTGATAAAAGCGATCAGAAATGTTATCAGCCATAATTTTTTAAGCATTTTGAAATCTTTAGAAAAGGTAATCCCTATGAAAAACATCAGTACCTGAGGAGCATAGAATCTTAGATTCAGCACTCCTTCCCGCAATTGGTTGGAGTTGAAAACAAAGGTTCTGAAGATAACATAGATGAAGTAGCAGAGAACTACGGTTGTAAAGACACGGAGACCGTTGTTATCCTCGGAATATTTTCGAAATACAAACAGAAGTCCAGTTGTAATAAAGATGGTTAAAATATCACCCAGAATAATAAGCGGGTCTGCATCAGGCCTTAAATAAACAAGGTAGTACAATCTTCTGAAAAAGGGAACAAATGGCATTAAAAAAAAAATTATATATACCCCACACTTTGGATACCTGAAAACGGGGTAAAACAGGAGCAACGAGATGAGCGCAACTAATTCAAGCTGAGCAGGAAGTGAAACAATGTTAAAGGCAATAATTTGCCCGACAATAACAGCAATTATGCAATAAACGGGAGTAATGCATCTCTTCATACCAGGCCCAACCCGTTAACCCTTTGCAAAAGAATGGCGCTTTTAACCACACCCATTTACTATCTCTTGGGTTCAGGTGTTTTCAGGGAGATTTCCATAGCGAAATCACCAAGACCGGAATCGAATGGAACCACCAGAGTCGGTACTCCCCTTCCGGAGGCAATCCTGTGGTCTTTACCGAAGATTACTTTGGGCAGGGAAATGGAGAGGTTATACGAAGTTAAGTGCTGTTTTGCATTTCCCGCGACAATATTGACAAGTTCCCCAACACCATCGGCAATATCAGGACCGACAATTTTAATTTCCATACCAAGCAAAGCGGAAATAACTTTCAGAGCAACAATTTTTGGAAAACTAAGACAAATTGACCCCTGAGCTTCACCGGACAGACCTATGATTCCGGAGACATCGTATGTATAGGATGCCTCATTTTTTTTTATTGCCAGCTTACCCGGTTTTATGTCGGTGTTAAGCATTTTTCCGAAAGTTTCTATAGTAGAGATAACAAAAGGATTAACATATGAAACATCCATACAACTCTCTCCGGATATAGTAAATTATTGCAGTATTTATCCTAATATGTTACATTTTTTGGATAGATAATGCAAGGAAACAATGTCCAAACCTATAAATTAAAGGAGTTTTTCCCACCACCATTGGTTTTCTTTGTACCATTGGATAGTTGTTTTGATCCCCTCTTCAAATGATATTTTTGGAATCCACCCAAGCTCATCCTTTATTCTGGAGGCATCGATTGCGTATCTTCTGTCGTGCCCAAGCCTGTCTTCAACATACGATATAAGTGATTCCGGCTTTTGTAACACTTTCAGGATTTCTTTAACGATAAATATGTTCTGCTTTTCGTTGTTGCCACCAATGTTAAAAACACTGCCTGGCTTACCTTTCAGCATAACCGTTTCTACAGCTGAACAATGATCAGAAACATGAAGCCAGTCCCTTACGTTGAGTCCGTCTCCGTAGACAGGAAGTGATTTGTCGTTCATAGCATTTATAATCATAAGAGGAATCAGCTTTTCGGGGTACTGAAAGGGCCCGTAGTTATTTGAACATCGTGTAATGATCCCGGGGAAGCCAAAAGTTTCATAATAGGAGCGTACAAGCAGATCGCTGCCGGCCTTGCTTGCTGAATAGGGACTGTTTGGTGAAATCGGAGTATCCTCTGTAAAATAACCTTCAGCTCCCAGTGTGCCGTACACTTCATCTGTAGACACATGTACGAAACGTTTGTTTTCAAATGAGCTCTTCCAGGCTTCTTTTGCAGCATGCAGAAGGATTTGGGTACCGAGAACATTTGTTTTAACGAACTGGTCTGGTCCTTCTATGCTTCTGTCAACGTGAGATTCTGCAGCGAAATGTACAACAAAATCAAAATCGTACTCAGAAAACATACTTTCCACAGTCAACTTGTCACAGATGTCACCCTTTATGAACTTGTAATTGTCTTTTTTTTCAACAGATCGCAAATTATCCAGATTCCCCGCATATGTTAGTGCATCAAAGTTGACAATAAAGTAATCATTTCTGTTTTCCAACATCTGAGAGACAAAATTTGAGCCTATGAAACCGGCTCCGCCAGTAACCAGTACAGTTTTCATCTTTTTTCTTTTTCCTCTTTTAGTTGTGCTTCAGTTTCGAGATATTTTCTAAATCCTTCAAGCCAGTGAGGCATTAGATTTGCCCCTAAGCTTTTAAGTTTTTTATTTTCAAGAACGCTGAAAAATGGCCTTGGTGCAGGCCGCGGGAACTCCTCTGTCGGACAGGGTTTAATGCAAACAGGAATTTTCGCCTCAGCAATAATCTCAGCTGCAAAGTCATACCAGGAACACACTCCTTCACTTGTACAATGGAATAATCCGGTCTGCTCCAGCTCAATCAGCTTTAATGCCTGATTGCATACATCCACGGTCCATGTCGGACTCCCAAACTGATCGGAAACTACCTTGAGGTTTTCCCCCGAGGCAGCTTTATCAGATGCCACTGAACGCATGGTTTTGACGAAATTTTTGCCATAAAAACCATAGAGCCAGGCAATTCTTAAGATCAGATTTTTATCCCATGTTTCTGAGATGTTTTTTTCTCCTGCCAATTTTGACTTTCCATACACAGTTTTCGGTTCCGTTGGATCCATCTCTGTATATGGAGTTGAACTGTCGCCGCTGAAAACATAATCGGTGCTGAAATGTACAAGCAGGGCACCTGTTTCCCTTGCACTGAGAGCAAGATACTTAGGTCCTTCTGCATTCAGGGCATAGGCGTTTTTCTGCTCTGTCTCACAAAGATCGACTGCGGTAAAGGCTGCGCAATTTACAATGATATCAGGTGCTTCTGAAACGACAGTTTTAAGCACAGATTTTTCATCAGCTAAGTTAATGTGAGGAAAATCTGTCCCGGTAACATCGTACCCTGCGTTTCGGGCCGATATCAGGAAATCACTTCCAAGCTGTCCTCCGGATCCTATCACAAGTAATTTTTTTTTCATAAACTCAAAGCTCATAGTCTGAAGTTAAAAAAGGTTACGTGACAACTGCAGCTGAGGTTCATAACAGGTCCTGTTACCTCTTTTTACAGGTGTAACAGGTAACTCATGCTGTCTGAATACCCACCCCTGCCTTCCGGTAAATCTACTATATTGCGACATAATGTCGTTTGAGGTAAGATTCGTTTCGATATTTGAAATAAGCTGATCTGCCAAAAGGGCACTCATGACTATATTTTGTTCCCTTAAACCCTCAAACAGATGTCTTAATACTTCAATCTGGCGCTTTTTGCTATCTGCAATTCCCGAAATCCCCGATGAGAGGAATTCTATAAGCTGCGCATCGGAAAGTTTGTTTTGGCCTCCCGGTACATTGAGCGCAGAAGCTGCAGCCGGATCAACAGGTACAGTGACGCCTCCCAGTGCATTTGCAGTACGAATAATATCGTATCTATCCATTACAAAATAGTTTGCGATTCTCAGATTTATAACTCTTTCAAGCAAAGAGCTAACAATAACCGGTCCTCCATACAAAAAAGCCTGATCAATAGTAGCAAATCCATGTACAAACTGTTCTATAAGAAGCTCCGGCGGGATTCTGATAACATTAACTGTTGCAGTTTCAAAGTGCAGGCTTATTACATAGAAAGTATAAGGTAGTCCGCAGAAAAGAAAGTTCAGTGGTAAATTACGTGTAAGATATAACCTTCTTTGTTCTTCAAGGGGAGAAAATCTTGCGCTCATATCGTTTTCGTCAGTTAAACTGGTGATCTGAAACGGACGTCCATCCTGATGCACGATCGCAGTCTGTCCTGAAATAATATTTACAGCTTCTGAGCCGTCATGTCTCTCCAGATAGACCAGCCCGTCGAGATTACTTACGATAACCTGGCCAGCTCTTAGCTGTATGAAAAATTCTGCACCCGATCCCCCGACTGTGATTGATGCCTGAGGTGTATTAATACGGTAAACTTCTCTCTTTTCTCCCACTTCGATTTTATACCAGCACAGCCCTGACCGTTGAAAGAGCTCTAATGAAGGCCTTCCCCTGTCATCAACATCTATTTTGTCGATGATTATTTCAGAGAAGTTATCCAGATCGACTCTTGAGCCTCTGCTCAGCGACACTTCTGCCTGTGAGGCGGCCTCGGTTTGAATCCTGTCCCCCTCGCTGAGCATAGCACCTTCGACTGCAGGCAAAATCCTGCCATCGCCGCTTAAAAGAGTCATCTCTCCCAGGAAAAATTCAAGCCGCACATTTGGAATATCTCTTAGCCCGGCAGGTGATTCGAGCTCCCCTACATCAAGAGCGTCATTGTCAATCACCTGGTTTACAAGAGTAAACGGGGAAATGTCTGAGCTGGATCTCACACCTGCAGCCTTGAGCAGTTCAAATTCTGTTGTTCCATAAGGAACCCTGTAATATCCGGGCCTTCTTACATTTCCTTCAACCACAACCTTAATTGAACTGTGGTCAGAAGAGAGAAAGGTTGGGAACATAGTGCGTGTCAGGGCCAAAGCCTGCCAGGCGATTCCGGCAATGACCAGAAAGTAGACAAATGTTCTGGCTTTTCTAAATCTCTTTTTGGCCCGCATTTTCCCTCTCCCCGTTCAGTGGTCAGAAGAACGCTTCTCTTCTAAAGTAATGGTGTGCTTATTCTGCCCGGCTTTGTTTACAACATTACCAATCAGAAGCAGTGTGTGTCAGGTCGTTTTCTTTATTGGCTTAATTTTGGCGCCGGCCCTATATACCTTATATGATCCTCTGGTTGACTTGTCATACGTGACCTTTGTAACACGTTTACTCCAAGGAGCAGAATAAATATAGCTATAAGGATAATAAATATTTTTTTCCTCACCAAGCTTCTTAGAAAAGTAGCTGTCCCTGACAGGTATACCGGTATGGAATAGAGAGCATTTTTAAAACTTCGGATACTGAAATTTTCCAGTTTCAGGCCAATTTTGCGCAAGGAAAAGGGCTTCGGAGCATCACTTTCGTAAGAGTATTTATAAGAGTAATAGCCGTAATATCCATAATATGGGTAATATCCCTTGGAATAGGAAACTCCGTTCAGTATTCCTCCATAAATTTTGGATCCTATTCTTGCGAGCTGATTTTTTGCCTGTTTTGCGGCTTTAAGCGGAGTCCACAACATTCTTACAACAAACAGACAGCAATCCATTTTCGGCGCCATAATCAGCGAGTCGCTTACAGGAAGTAAAGCCGGTGAATCAAAAAGTACAATATCTGCTCTATTTCTCAGCTCCCCGATAAGTTTTTTAAACCTTGCAGTGCCTATAAGTTCAGCAGGATTATTTGGCCTTTGTCCGGATGTAATGATCGACAGGTTTTCATATTTTGTAGGCTTTACTATCTCATCTGCATCTCTGACAGCACAAAGGTACTCACTGAGTCCAATCCCCTTATCCATGCTGAAGAGGTTATGCAGCTGTGATCGTCTTAAATCAGCATCTATCAGTATCACCTTTTTCCCATCCATTGCAAAAGTAACAGCCAGATTCGCAGCCAGAGTCGTTTTCCCTTCCCCTTTAACAGCACTGCAAACCATGAATGTCTTTAATGAATTTGCCTGGATAAGATGGTTTATATTCGCTCTTAAGGCCCTGAAAGGTTCAAGGATGTTTTTGGTGATCGAGTCGGAATTCTCCACCAGTGCTTTATCTGCTTCTATGAATGGAACTATCCCAAGAAGCGGCACTTCAAGATCCCGTTCTATTACAGCGGGATCCTTTATGCTCTGGTCGATATACTCGATCAGAAAAGCAAGCCCAATCCCTAGAATGAGCCCTACAAATACGCTCACGAAAATTCTATTGATTCGATAATCGGATACCGAGAAATTAGGAGTTTCGGCATATTCAAGTATTGAAAGGTCAGCTTCCTGGCTGTCTCTTTTGATCCTGGCTTCCTCGTATCTGGTTCTCAGGAGGTTTAATGTCTGAAGGGTACTCTCTGTGTCACGCTGAAGGTTAGCATAGGTTTGCTGAATCTGAGGAAGCTGCAACAATTCAGCATTGAGCCTATCAATTATCTGCTCCTGAGCATTGCGGCGCGTTTCGAGAGCCGATTTTTCAATCGTAATATTTACATATTTCTGCAAAAGAGACTGTCGAATAGGATTAGTCACTCTGGTTTCACTTGTAGACTGGCGTGAGATCTCAGATGCTGCAGCTTCCTTTATATTATCGATCTGCTGCATCAGTGATCTTACACGAAAGTGTTCAGGGCTGTGCTGGGCCAGTAAGGTGTTGAGCTGAAGTTCCAGCTCTTCCAGTTTTCTCTGGAAAGGTTTCTGAAAAGTCATGGACTGTACTATATCGGCATCCTGCTGACTTATCTGAGACTGAAGTGCGACAAGGCGCTCCCTGCTTTCTACTATATCAAGCCTTGTCCTTTGTAAGGCGAACTCCATCTCCGCAAGTTTAGAAACCACAAGGTTGGTTTCACTTGAGAGCTGCGCCATCTGGTTATCCTCTTTAAATTCCCTCAGACGATCTTCCTTATGTTGGAGATCGGTTTGAAGATTTTCAATTTGTGAGCGCAGCCTCATTATCAACCTGTTTGCTTCCTGAGCATCCACATCCCTTCGGTAATCGATATATGTTCGGCTGAGTTCATTGAGAACATCCCGTGCCATTTCAGCGTCCTCATGCCTGAAACTCATCTCGATGATATCCGTTCTCTGTCCTTCCACTTCTCTGCGCGATATTGTAAGCCCGGTTCTTATCTGAGTGGGACTGACTTTATTCTGCAGGTTCTCAGATGCCATGTTCAGAACTATATTCGACCTGAGCAGTTCAAAATGAGTGTAGAACATCTTCTCACGATCACGAAACATGGTCCAGGATCTGTGATCGGAAGCAAAAACATCACGGTCTTCAGGCCTGAAAAGTAAACGTGCCCGCGAAGTATAGTGCCTTGAGCTGTTGAGAAATGAATAGGCAGAGTGAAGTCCCACAAGAAATGCCACCACAAGAATTATGTATTTGCGTCTGAAGATCACGGCAAGATATTTGCCAATGTCAAATACGTCCTCTTCCTTATCATCCCCACCCAGAGATAACGGTATTGACTTTACAGGATGTTGCTCCTGTTTATCTTTGCTTTCCTCATTGTGTAATGCTGAAGAGTGTGCCTCTTGTGGTTTTTCTGCTCTTTTAGCTTGCGGTTGTTCGAAATGCTTTCTGGCGCGGGGATTTGAGTAATCGGGCTGAGGGGGAAGATCGTTTCCCTGAAAGGAAGACTGATTTTCGTTTTCCTTAATCTTGTCGCTTTGGTTTTCCAGGCGGGAAGGGGTGACTCGATTTTCCGTATCATGCCCTGAAGAGGCAGAAGAACGCTCTTCTGCTTCGTTAAGTTTTTTTATTATATCCCCTAAGCTGAATTTCTTTTTACTCATCTCCACTGTTCCTGCATATCATCCAGTATGACCTGTAGATCTTCCCTTGATATTTCATCAAGTCCCTGTGCGAAGCCATATTGAAGAGCGATTTTGCAAATGCGATTGATCATCCTGGGCACACCACCGGTTGAACGAAAGATGAGCTCCTGGGCAAGACTGGTAAAAATTGTAGTTCTTTGGATTCCGGCAACTCTGAGCCGGTGCTGTATATAGTTGATAGTCCCATTATAATCGAGATTGTTCAAGTGAAATCTCAGAAATATCCTCTGGTCGACTTGAGGGAGGCGCCTTGTTTTTTCTCTTAGTTCCGGTTGTCCGACAAGAAAAACTGTAATGTAGTTTTCTGCACCGGAGCCAATATTGGTGAGGTTTTTAATCTCATCCAACACCTTGTCTTCAATCTGCTGAGCCTCATCGAAGATAATAACCAGATGTCTTTTTTCTTCGAAAAACAGTGTTTCGAGCTGTCTTCTGAAATGGCAGGTGAGTGCATATTTGTCATCTCTTGACGGTACATCAGTCTCCATCAAAGCAAGTCTTGTGTCACGAAATGTTATTCTGTTGATTATGTCGTAGAGAATATCTTCAAATGAAAAGGATGAGTTGTCGAAATCAATAACTTCGAAATTATGCCTGTTCAGGGAATTGGAGAAGACATTTTTTGTTATTGTTTTTCCAGAACCAACTTCTCCGGTCAGAAGCCCCATATTCATGTTCCAGTCATTTACTATATATAACATCCTGTCAAGGGCTTCTCTGTGATCTTCGCTTTCAAAATAAAAACGGGTATCGCAAAGTTCTTCAAATGGCTTTTCTCTTAAATCCCAATATGTTGTATAGCTCATTTTTTTTAACCCTGTGTAAGTTTGATAAGATTACGGGTGATAGATTGAAAACAATCACCGGTCTTAGTTTGGCCATTGAGCACAATCGGCTTCATCTCTTTAATTGAGGCACGCACCTCATGTGAAAAAGTCACATATCCGATGTAATGCAGACGAATAGACAGGTACTTTTTTACGATTTCGGAAAAACGCTCTCCGATTTTTATATCCTCATTTGATCTTACCATATTGAGTATGAGAAATGTTTTCCGCTTTTTGAGCCACTCCCTCATTGTATCGGTTTCTGCCGGATATTGTTTTGATAACAATCTTATGAGTTCGTCAATCGTAACCGACCCTCTGGCAGTTCCAGGATTGGTAAATGTGCGGATTGCGTTATGAATCTCTCTTCTGCCAGGAAACAAACGCATCAGCCCCCTTACAATACCGCTTTTCAAAAAGCCATAAGCGTTTTCTATCGACAAAGGCATTCCATCTATCACAACGATACTGTTAGTGAATGCCGCATAAAAATCGGTAACATTGAAATCACTCCCAGCCCCGAGGTCCACGAAGATATAATCGGCCTTCATTTTTTTCAGGTTATTGAGAATTTTCTGTTTCTGGGCATATTTGGGGTTTGATAGTTCCAGAAAATCACTTGCTCCGCTTATAAGCCAGCTTCCCGGCACTGCAGTTTGAACTGCAACATCAGACAAAGCTTTTTTGCTTCCACATACAAAGTCCTGCAATCCAAAAGCAGGGCGTTTGACTCCGAGGCAAAGATGAAGATTTGCTCCTCCAAGATCAGCATCAATAAATCCTACAGAATGTCCCTGATTTGCAATCAACGCACCGATATTGGCAGTGATAGTACTTTTACCTACCCCTCCTTTACCGCCACCTACAGAGATAAAAATTGGATTGCTCATTTGAAAGTTATTCAGCACCTGAAGCCGGACCGGTTTTTTACCGGGAGCTCAGTCTGTCAATTGTCAAAGTTATACTTAAAGAAACATTGATGATCCCAAGAATTGTAGCAATAAGGCTCCATGGAACAGAGAACCCTTCAGGAACATACATTGTGTCACCGGGATAAAGCACATATCGGTTCATATCCCGTGTTCCGCCTCTCCCAAACAGATCATTAAAAGGAACCTCTACAACAGACCCATCTGAGCGTATGATTCTGATATCGGAAGATCTGCTTCTTCTTAAACCACCGCTCATTGCGATAGCCTTCATAACATCCAAAGGTTCGTATATGTCATACTGGCCGGCACGAACCACATTGCCTATGATATACACCTTATTTGCATAATAAGATTCTATAGATACGGAAACCACCGGGTTGTTTACATAGGAGGCGAGTTTTCCCTGCATTATTCTCACAAGCTGAGCCGGAGTGGTGGTTGCCGCATCAATCTCACCTATAACAGGATAATTTATGCGTCCATCAGGCCTGATTTTGTGTCTCCCCGAAAACTCAGGATGTTCCACAACCGTGATGGAAATTACATCTCCGGGCTGTAAAACGTACTCTGCAATCTGACCACTAGAATGCATGGTCAGGAAAAACAGAAACGCTAATATTTTAATTTCTCTCATAGTCATCAGCTCTTGAGTATCTGCAAAGCCAGAGATTTCTGTTTTTTGCCCAGATTCACATTTTACATTTATACCATGCTATAGGTTGATTGTCAATACATTTGTTGCCTGAAGAAGAAAACCTAAGCCATAACTGATCGAATTCAATTCTCATTCTGATCCAAAGCATCATCTTCAGACTCGGAAATTGTAGTGTCTGTCTCTGTCAAAGATGTGCTGTCATCACTGAACCGGATATTTTCAGGTTTCTGGATGGAAACGGAGTTCATGTTGCCGTTATGTACGATTCTCTGCAATGCTGCACCGGGGAAACTGATATCCCGCTTTTCTCCGGATCTCGATAATGACAAAGTCAAAGAAGTATCGGTAAAGATCATCGCGAAAGTTATTATCACCAGCAGAGAAAAAGTGGAGACAGCTGCCACGGCTGTTATTTTAAACCTCCGATTGTCATCATTTTTCCGCCGGTTTACACACTTACCCTTTATTGAACGATGGGCTGAAAGCAGAAATTTCTGAAGATTGCTTTGGAACTCCTCAAATTCCTTTTTCTCGGAAAACTCTTCAAACGAAGGTTCGCTTACAGTTCCCTGCCAGTTTGAATAAAACCATTCATCAGGATCTTCGATTTTTCTGTTTTGTATAAAATCCCTGTAGAGATTTTCACAATGGGGAAAAAGTTCTTCACTTATTTCCTCATACCCCTTCCCATCCCTTCGCATTGAAATCACACAGCTTCTGATTTGCTGCAAAAAGAGGGTGTGAAAAGCACAGGGATCACCCTGCAACGCCAAATGTACCAACAGTTCTTGTTTTGAATTTATTTTTTTCATAGCTTTTAAAAATAGTTTAGGCTACCTTGATCAACAAAAACCAGTTATATTGCGCTTAAGGTATTTTCATTTATATCTATCGGTAAAACAGAGAAAAAGCATGAGTGATAATAAAAAAGATTTAGAGTACATGAAAAAGGCGCTGGAGCTTGCGGAGAGTGTTAAGGGCACTACTTTCCCTAATCCTGCGGTCGGAGCCGTCATCGTATCACAAGATATTGTGGTGGGAGCTGGAGCGACAAAGAAATGCGGTGATGACCATGCGGAAAAAACGGCTCTGAAAAATGCTCAGAAAAAAGCCTTAGGGGCCACAATGTATGTCACTCTTGAGCCCTGCTCGCATCACGGGCGTACAGCTCCATGTGTTGATATGATAATAGATGCAGGTATTAAGAGAGTGTTTGTTGCAGTGAAAGACCCTAATCCTCTTGTGAGTGGGAAAGGAATAGAGACTCTCAGAAAAGCGGGTGTAGAGGTTATAACCGGTCTTCTGAGCAAGGAAGCAACCCGGGTCAATGAAGACTTTTTCTGGGATATCACAAAAAAAAGATCCTGGATTACACTTAAACTTGCCCTCACACTGGATGGAAGGGTCGCAGATGCCAGAGGGAAATCCAAGTGGATCACCTCCGCAGATTCCAGAGATTTCGTTCAGGAACTTCGGAGGCGCCATGCAGCAATTGGAGTGGGGCTCAACACTTTACGTGAAGACAACCCCCGTCTTACTGCCAGATGCAAAAAAACTTTTTTTCCTGCAAGGATCGTTTTTGCCCCCGACCGCAATATCCCCCAGGAGAGCCTATTTTTACTTAATGCCTCTGAAACACGGAGCATTGTTGTGCTCAGAGGGGGGAAAAGAGGGATAGAGACCTCACCCGCAGGGGTTGAATTCTGGAATACCGGGGTCACCGATCCCCATGAGAGCCTCTTCTCTTTTGTGGAAATGGCCCATGAACAACACATTAGCAGCTTGTTTGTTGAAGGGGGGCAAAGGCTGGCGTCTCTTTTTATGGAATCCGGATTGGTTAACAGACTTTACTTCTTTTATGGAAATAAAATCGTTGGTAGCGGTAAAGACGGGCTTCTTTTTTCCCATGGTCTGGATATAGGGAACAGTATTACGCTCAGAGATGCGGAGCATCGGATCTTTGGCTCTGACATGATGATTACGGGTATTCCGGAATACAAATGAGGGCTGTAATTCAATATTCACCGGCGCTTCGGTTTATGCACTTAATATAATAAAATAGATATAGTGTTGTTTCGTAGTATGATCAAGTATCGCCCTAAACTATTTTCTGTTATCTTTAAACCCAATATATGACGCGATTCACAAAGCTATGTTTACTGGTCTCATTGAAACATCCGCCACCATTACATCGGTCCTGAATTCAGGAACGAGCATAGAGTTAACCGTACACCCCCAATCTTCGCTGCAGACAAGAATCGGGGATTCCGTTGCGATTGATGGCACCTGCCTTACTGTTACACGACATACCGAGAACGGCGGGATGGTGTTCACTGCGGTGAAAGAGACCCTTAAACGAACAACTCTTTCCCAACCATGCACCGGCCGGAAGGTAAACCTGGAGAGAGCACTTAAGCTTGGAGACAGGCTCGATGGTCATTTGGTTTTGGGACATGTGGATGGAACCGGGGTGATTGAATCGGATCGCAAAGAGGGTGTGAGTCTTCTGCGCTCAATCAGGGTATCAAAAGAACTTGTTCCCTACATGGCAGCCAAAGGTTCTGTTGCTGTTGATGGAATCAGTCTTACCATCGCTTCTGCAGACCGTGATTTAATCACCATATCTCTTATCCCGCACACACTTAAAGAGACCACAATGTCTCACAAAAAACAGGGCGATCAGGTAAACATAGAATGCGATGTTTTGGCCCGGTACATTCGGCATATGATATGTCCGGATAAGACAACTGACAACAATGTCAAAACCGGCGGCGAATCACTACTCAAACAGATGGAAAGGTATGGGTTTTGAAAAATTTCAAGGAAATTGAAGAGATAATTGATGATTACCGTAAAGGTGAGATGGTAATAATAGTTGATGATGAAGACCGGGAGAATGAAGGTGATCTGGCTTTTGCTTCTGAAATGTGCACCCCGGAGAAGATTAACTTCATGGCTAAACACGGACGTGGTCTGATCTGCATTTCCATGGAAGGGAAGCGTCTTGATGAGCTGAAAATTCCCCTGATGGTCTCGGAAAATACCTCGCCGTTTGAAACTGCTTTCACGGTTTCTGTAGAAGCGAGAGAAAAAACCACAACAGGTATCAGCGCTGCAGACAGATCAGAGACTGTGCTGAAACTTGTTGATCCAAGCAGCAAGTCATCCGACTTTGTCAAGCCAGGGCATATGTTTCCTATCCGGGCGCGTGATGGGGGAGTTTTGGTTCGAAGCGGACAAACCGAGGCATCTGCTGACCTGGCCCGCCTTGCGGGGCTGCGCCCTTCGGGAGTGATCTGTGAGATAATGAATGATGACGGAACAATGGCACGCATGCCGCAGCTCACAGAATTTGCAAAGACCCATGGACTGAAAATTATCTCTGTTGCAGATCTTATCAGATACCGCACAGCTCATGAAAAGTTTGTTAAGCGCAATGCAGAGTCAATCCTTCCGACTCAGTTTGGAAATTTTAAAATAATCGCCTATGAAGAAGCTCTCTCCAAAGCGGTTCATATCGTACTTATGAAAGGGGAGATCGATCCTTCCAAACCTACCCTTGTAAGGGTACATTCAGAATGCTTCACAGGCGATCTTTTGGGCTCAACCCGTTGTGACTGCGGAAAACAACTTGACCATGCAATGAATGAAGTGAGTCAAAACGGGGGGATCATTCTCTACTTGCGTCAGGAAGGGCGCGGAATCGGACTTGTAAATAAGCTCAAAGCCTATGCTCTTCAGGATAAGGGGATGGACACAGTCGAGGCAAATGAACATCTTGGGTTCGCACCCGACCTCAGGGATTACGGCATCGGAGCTCAGATACTTGCCGATCTGGGGATTAAGAAAATTCGCCTGATGACCAATAATCCCAGAAAAATCGTCGGACTTGAAGGGTATGGGCTTGAAGTAGTTCAAAGAGTACCTATAGAGATTAAGGCCTGCAATGATAATGAAAAGTACCTGTCAACAAAGAAAGAGAAGCTTGGTCATCTTCTCGAAGGAGGATTAATATGTCAACCGTAATAGAGGGGCTGCTTAGCGGAAGTGGAAAGCGGTTTGGTATTGTAGCATCAAGATTTAACGAACTAATTACAAGAAAACTTCTGGAAGGTTCTCTTGATTGTCTTATAAGACACGGTGCGGATCCTGCCGATATTACCATCTCCTGGGTCCCGGGGGCCTTTGAAATTCCCATAGCTGCTCAGAAAATGGCCCGCTCAGGAAAGTATGATGCAGTAATTTGTCTTGGGACTGTAATCCGCGGTTCAACACCTCACTTTGAATATGTCAGCTCAGAAGTTACAAAGGGAGTTGCAAAGGTGAGCCTTGATGAAAATCTGCCGGTGATTTTCGGTGTTCTAACCACAGACAGTATCGAGCAGGCGATTGAACGAGCCGGCACCAAATCAGGAAACAAGGGCTGGGATGCAGCGCTGAGTGCTATTGAAATGGCTGATTTAATGTCAAAACTATAAATAACCCTTTTTAAGCATCTTTCATTCAACAATAAAGAGTAGGCTTTTAAAATTATGTCAAATGATAAACCGCATTCATCCGGATCGGAACACAGAAGATTAAGACACAAAAGTCGTGAGCTGGCGATGCACACTCTGTATGCCAGTGAAGTAGGAAGTACGGATCAATGGCAGGTTATAATGGAAAGAATCGCGGATTCAGAAGAGCTCTCCTCTGAGGTCCGAAAGTATGCCAGAGAGCTGGTACATAAAGTAATCCAGGAAAATGATGCAATTTACGATCTCCTTACCAGTAAAGCACAAAACTGGGAGCTGAAGCGTATGGCGATAATTGACCGTAACGTTTTGAGAATCGCAATCGCCGAACTTTGCTATTTCCCTGATGTACCATACAAGGTCGTAATTGATGAAGCCGTTGAGATCGCAAAAACATTCGGCACAGACGACTCTGGCAAATTTGTAAATGGAATACTGGATTCTGCGCACAGGTATTTATCTGAAAATCCACCAACCCGAAAGTAATTCAGGGTATTTGTTTGGTGCGCAAAATAGGTGTATGTGTTTACTTCCGGGAGGATGTTTATCCGGTAAGGTTATGCCTTTTTAGCCAGGAGCAGAAGAAGTTTGTAACAGAAAATTATACCAAGAGTAAGCAGTGTGAATGAAAATCCCGCTCTGGAATACCCGAACAACTTTCATGATACTGAAGCGGCTTGCTCCCGTTTGTCGGCCCGCTCAAAGGCAGACCTTATCGATGGTATAATTGAGGAGTTGTTTATATATGCAGCACGCAAATGAAGATACTATCTCGGTAATAGTGCCTTGTTTCAATGAAGAAGAATCAATCAAACCTTTTTGTGATGAGGTGGGGAGGGTTTTTCAATCAGGTGTTTTAAAATTTGTCAATTTGGAAATTCTGTTTGTCGATGACGGATCCAGTGATAATACCCTGAATGTAATCAAGGAAATCGCTTTTACAAATGATAGTGTAAGCTATCTCTCTTTTTCCAGAAATTTTGGAAAGGAAGCCGCAATCTACGCCGGGTTGGAAAATGCCACCGGTGACTATTGTGCTTTGCTCGATGCCGATCTTCAGGATCCGCCACATTTGCTGGAACAGATGTATCTGGCTATTAAAAATGAGGGCTATGATTGTGTTGCTACCAAACGTGTTTCCCGCAAGGGAGAACCTGTTATTCGTTCCTATTTTGCAAAACAGTTCTACCGTCTTATTAACTCCATATCAAAAACCAAAATAGTTGACGGAGCACGCGATTTTAGATTGATGACCCGTGTGATGGCAGATTCTATTGTCTCGATGAGGGAGTATAATCGTTTCTCCAAAGGCCTTTTTAGTTGGGTGGGCTTTAACGTAAAGTGGCTTTCCTACGAAAATGTGCCAAGAGTAGCGGGAAAATCAAAATGGTCTTTCTGGAGTTTGCTCCTCTACTCCATTGATGGAATTTTAGCCTTTTCTGTTGTACCTCTGGCGTTTGTGTCTTTTGCCGGTGTTTTGATTTTTATTCTGTCAATATTAGGTGTGATCGCTATTACTGTCAGGACTCTGATATATGGCGATCCGGTTCCAGGCTGGCCCTCATTGGCGACAATTGTCTCATTTCTTGGAGGATTACAGCTGGTTAGCCTGGGAATAATTGGTCAGTATTTGTCAAAAACTTATCTGGAGGCGAAAAATCGTCCCGTATATCTGATAAAAGAATATTACAAAAGAAAAGAAGATGTAAATGGACCTGACCGAAAAAACAGGGAACCTCTCTCGCCATCCCTGGGAACTGTCACGCGTATATAATCTGCTTAAAATTTTAAAAAAGAGTGCAAACTCGGTATTTGCAGATATTGGAGCTGGTGACGGGTATTTTTCATCCAAGCTCACCGCTGTTACAGATAAACCCGTCTTTGCAATAGATAACCAGTTTCAGCAGGCAAACCGATCTGAAAATGGAATCATCTTTTTGGATGATGTTTCCGCTCTTGAAAACAGTAGTGTTGATTGTGTTTTACTTATGGATGTGTTGGAACATGTGGAACATGAACACTCTTTTCTTGAATTGGTGTTGGATAAACTTAAAGCTAACGGGAAAATCTTAATCACCGTACCTGCATGGCAGTTTCTGTTTTCTTCCCATGACTCCTTCCTGAAACATTACCGCCGTTACAGCAGACAGCAGATGATTTCTGTTTTAAAAAGACACAATATTGAAATAGAGCAGAACTATTACTTTTTCATATCCTTGTTTCTGTTACGGTGCTTTTCAAAATTGATTGAAAAGCTCGGAAAAAAAGAGCGCAAAAACAGGGGCGTAGGTCAGTGGGGATATGATGAGAGAAGTATCGTTACCCGCACACTTCTCCTGATGCTCAATATAGATTTTATGATCAGTAAAACTATCGGTAAACACCTCAGATTGCCCGGTTTGTCATTTTTGGCTGTGTGCAGGAAAAAAGGGTAAAGTTCTGCATCTAAGAAGAGTGCAGAACTTACATTTTTGATTTTCTCTTCAGTACATAAATTGCAGTTATACTGCTGATAAGAGTGAGCAGACTGATAAAGGCACCAATATTAAAAGCTGTGGAACTGAACCGGAAAACTACAGTGCTGTTTCCCTCAGGAACAAAAATCGCCCTGAAACTGTAGTTGGCTCTGTGTACTTTGGTGTGTTCTCCGTTAACGGTAGCTTTCCAGGCCGGGTACCAGATCTCACTGAGCCATAAAATCCCATCCTCCGGTGTGTTTACCTCTAATGTGATTTTATTATTGCTGTACTCAGAGATGTTTATATCGCCGTTAAGGTTCTCCTGTGGATTGGAATGGGGGAGAATCGGCTCTGTCAACAAAATTTCTTCATGGTGTTTGTATTGATCGCTGTTCATATATTGGGTTACAAGGGAGTCAGATTCCAGCACTTTTTGTCTGTAAAAAAGTTTTGCGCGGGGCATATAGGAGCGGTTATAAACGATTACAGGGTCTTCTTCCGATTGTATGAAAGGGTTGATATAGTATCTGATATTGAGCAGGTCCAAGGCAGTATTGAATTTTTCACTTTTTAGAGGAGGAATTCTATGTGCCAGATTCAGCGGAGTATACCCTTCGGTGATTTGAATCTGATCTAACAGGCCCTGATTTCTATGCATCAGCAAAAAAGACGTTTTGTTTCCGATTCTGCTGTTCGGTTCCAGGGCAAATTGTCTCATGTTAACCCTGAAAACTTCTTCTTTCTGCTCTTCTTTGAGAGTTTCAGTAATCTGTACTCCCGAGTTGAAGAAGTTTGGAGCACCGCCATTGGTTGTGATATGCTGTCCGGTTGCGAAAATGAGCATGTCAATTGCCAGACCAAAACAGATAAGATATCTGGTTACTCGCAGGGAGATAAGATTTTTCAGGTAAAGTAATAGAATCGTCAGCAGTATACCTGCATTTAGCAATAGAATCCAGCCCTGCCTGGAGGCAAATGCTGCTCTGTCTCCGATGTTCATATCGGGGAAGAAGCCGGTTAGACCCCCGGCTGCAGTAAAAAGCCCAAATGCAACAAGTATGGCCGCCATAAAGACAGATGCGATCTTTACCCTCTTCTCTTTGAGGCATTTCAGGGAATCGAATGCATAAGCAGCCAGAACAGGGAAAAGAAAATTCCAGACCAGAAGTATTCGGGCTGGGTGGCGAAAAGAGGTAAAACCTGGTATTCTCAGTTCAAAAAGAATTCTGTAAAGGAAAAAATTACCCCCAAGGGCAATCATAAGACTGAGCCCAATCCAGAGAGCGGCAAACAGTACTGAGCGATCTTTCTTTATTCTGCGAAGCTGAATGATTGCAAGAACAAGTGTTGAGATACCAAAATAGAAACAGGTTTCCCAATAGGTGAAATGCCCGTTTCGGGGATCATCTCTGAGCCAAAAAACGGGAACACTCTCCACATCTCCTCCGGTCCAGGCTCCAAAAACCTTTGGAACAACTGCGGTAATAAGCTGAGAGAAACTAATGGAGCCTTCTGTGGCATTATCAAAAGTCCATGCAGTTCTTGCTGAAAGTCCGTTCAGTTCTATAGCTGGTAAAATTTGTATCAGGCCTATTCCGATAGCAATTAGAAAGAAAACCGTTGTTTGCAGTATTTGCCCCCACCTCTCCTTTTTGTTTGTAACAATAAGAAAAAGCATATAGGAGCCAAGAAAGAAAAATTTATAGATCATTATTTGGGGGTGACCTGCAAGCACTGTCATACCCAAAAGCAGCCCACCTATAACTGAGTACTTCATATCCCTGCTCTGAAGACCCTTTTCTGCAAGGAGTAATACCAACGGTAACCATACAACCATATAGATCATCATTGAATGAATGATATGGGTAACCAGAAATCCTCCCAGCATAAATGCTGTACTTCCGAATATGGAGGCTCCATGAGACAGCTTCTTGAAACGCAGGTAGAAAAACATGCAAAAACCTGCAATAAGAATATGGAAACTCAACACAAACTGAAGTAAGTACCAGAATGTATCCAGAGAAGCGGGAATTAACGACAAGAGAACATTAAAAGGATAGAGTACCCCGGGGAGTTGGGTTGCAAAAAAAGGCATCCCGTTGAAACTGTAGGGGTTCCAGTGCGGAAACTGCCACGATGAGATTGCATTGCGGGCGAATACGCGTACCGGAAAATCATGCTCTACAATATCTTCCCAGAAATGGCCGGTTCCACCCAGAATGGAATGGTAACAGATAAACCATACCATGGTTAAAAAGCTGATTGAAAGAAAAAGCTTGAGTTTGGGATCAAGACCCTCAGAAGAAGGGATTACTGTTTCAATTTTCTTTTTTTCTGTCCGTTTTTTTTTGGCCATAGTGCATAACTTTCCGACATTTCCATTGTAGCGGCTAACAATTTTCGCGAGATTATGCCGCTTTTACTCGAAATAGGTAAATTCTGAGTGGTTTTGTGTGGTTTTCGATGATATCCCGACAAAACTTCAAAAATATCTGTTGGGAGGAGCATAATCAAATTATACCCGACCAATTGGTCGTAATCTGACAGGTATAGCGGGGCATTCCGTTGCTAAGGCTGTTATAGTGTCAATTTTTTTTAACACAAAAAAAGGGAAAACTATAGAGTCGATAACAACATCATTCACGCAAACTGACTCTCGTCTGTAAGCAGGAGAATACGATATAGCCTAAATGCAGAATAAGCATTCCGAGCTTGTGTGCTGAATCTGGCTAATTGAAGGGAAAACCTGTCCAGGGGTTTGAGCAAGGTACTTTTGGATTCCGATGGACGCAGGGAACAAGCCAACCGAATAAACATATTATTATCTGATATCAAAAAAGCCTCATAGTATGAATGAATAATATGAGGCTTAAATATGTTTGTGCTGCCTGATTATTTTTTCGAAATTCTTACAAGGAGTGACCCAGAGTTGTCCCAGAGATAGTTATATTCATCATTAATCATCAATTTTAATGGAACTGCAGTGCTATCATGATTACTGAGTGTTGTCATATTTCCCACATACTGGATTGAGTCAGAAATACTGGCAATCAAAGATCCTTCATTAACACCTGGAAGAGGATAGATATTTCGTGCTATACGTCCGTTTCCTTCACCCCGGTGAAAATTCTGGGCAGGATTCATTCTCCATTCTCCACTTATGACTTCTATTTTGACCTCACTACCCGGATCAATCATTACTCCGCTATTTGGCCACACCTGTTTAGCATCAACTTCAAAAATATAAGCGTATGATTTATCATTGCTGGTGTCTGCTGTATCACCCCAGGTTACAATGAAGTTCACTTTTCCGTAAGCAGGTGAAAGGTGAAGTAAAACGTTCGAGACAGCACCGCTGACTACATTAACATTTGCCTCACCGGTGTAAATAAGTGCAGAAGAGTTATTGTATGCATTTATTTGAGCTTTCCATGAGCCCGGGGGGATATCTCTAACAAGTGTATTAGCTGTGTTATTTTCAATGAAAAAATCAAAATGAATAGTATCGTGACCCGATCTAAACAAAACCCCATCCAGACTATAAACTTCAGCTGGTGCACTGGCCATATTAATACTGGCGCTGAATGCTCCTGTATTCTGCGCATGTCTAACAGGGTTAGAGCATGCGGAAATCAAGGTTAATCCTGCAAGTAAGATGCCTGTTATGGACAAAATACGTTTTCCCATTGTGTAACCTCCTGCCCCTAAGTTTAGTGTGAATCGGGGTATACATTGTTAATCGAAACAATATATATTCATTGTAACTGTATTGACAAGGAAGTTTTGTTTGTCCTAAACATTATACTTTTAAAACTCAAAACTGATGGTCTGGGAGTCGAATTGGATTGTAAAAAGGAATTTAAATTTGTTCACCTGTACAGATTTACACGATTTATGATTGCATCTGCTTTTGTGTTATGTTATGCAACTAATAATGATTCAAGGGAGACAAATGTGATATATCCAGTGCTCTACGGTAATTATCAAAGAAACGGGTTTATGGAAAGTGAAACTTCTGCTAAGGGTGAAATTGACTGGTTTATCGAGGTCGGAAGTCCTTCCGGAAAAGCTGTATTACTCGTTGAAGGGCATAACTATTATCTCTATAAACATAATGTTCTCTATCGTTTCAGTATGGATACAGAAATCATTTGGCATAAAAGTTTGCGTGGGTGGATGGATCCTGTTATTCAGAATAAAAAAATCTATTTTGCGCCGAGTTCAAGGTTGTGTAGAATTAATCAGGACAAAGAAACTGAAGAGACAGGCTTTCACATTCCGGACATCAACAATTTTACAAGTATTATCTTTTTCAAACCACATTCCGAAAATTATCTCGTACAAACTTTTATGCAAAATGAAACTGGTCGCATAGGAGATTATGTTAGAATTAAAACAAAATTCCACATAATAGATTCTTCCGGGAATCTAAAATACACGGATTCTGAAGCAGCACAACATGCTCCGGCTGTTATTACCAACGATGATTCTGTTCTGGTAGTTATAACTGGTAGTGGTGAAATACGCCTCATAAATCCTATTACTGGAACCCTGATTAACAGATCAAACCTGAAGAGACGCGGAGCAAGAATCGCAAGTATTGATATGTTTGACAACCTCCTTATTCTTGGCAATACAACAACTCCCGGTGAAAGATTATTGATGAAAACTACTCTTGATGGGAGTATCGTGTGGGAGTACCTTTTATCGACTGCAAATATTCGTTGTTTTGTCCAACCCCCCGCCTCAGACCGTAATGGTCGTGTCTATTTCATACATGCCAACACTCTTTTGCGTATAAACAAAGATGGTGAACTGGAACGGGAATACAGCCTACAAAACGATAGTGATTTCCAGTTTGTAACTGTTCTGAATGATAATTCCGTACTTGTTACATCGGGAAATATGCTCATGCATTTAGACCCCTCAGGTGATGAAGTGTTCACTTTACATCTTGATGAGAGGGAACGAATCGCTGCCCCACCGGTGGTGGACAATGATGGTGGTGTAATGCTGGCGACCCTGAGTGGTAGGGTGTACAGGATAAAGTAGGGAAGATTAGGGGCAGCATTTTATAACGGCTGTGATAACAAAACCTCTGGCCATTTATTCAAAATATTTCAGACAAAAGGGCGTAATTTAGTACACCTGAGGAAATCTATACCCGGCTGCGATTTCGCAAAATTTGGCCTTTTCTTAAAGCCGTGCCTTTTGCGAGTTAGTCTCTGTCGGGCGGGCTTATTGAGCAATGTATCACCTGCTTTTGTTTCAAAACTGAAATATTAGGGGTGCCCTTTAGTTATTTTGTATTGCTATGAATATTTTGATTCTCAACTGGCGTGATATACAACATCCGGAAGCTGGCGGGGCAGAAATCCATCTGACTGAAATTTTCAGCCGACTCGCAGCTAAGGGGCACACTGTAACCCTGTTGACTACCCGGTTCAGGGAAAGCAGGCCATTTGAAACTCATAAGGGGATTGAAGTCAGAAGGGTGGCAGGTAATTCACTGTTCAATATTCAGGCCCCTTTGCTTATAAGGAAAGTTCTTAAACAAAGACCCATTGACTGCATAATAGATGATGTAAATAAACTGCCTTTTTTTTCAAACCGATGGTTTCCATCAATCCCCACCGGCGCTATATTTCATCACCTGTTTGGAAAGAGTATCTATGATATCACCAATAAACCAGTGGGTACGTATGTATATGCAATGGAGCGTCTGTTCGGTATAGGGTACAGAAACGTTCAATGCTGTGCAGTGTCAAAAAGCACGGCAGACGAGTTGATTTCTCTTGGCATAGCTTCTAAAAATATGACCGTAATTGAAAACAGTGTGGATACCGATCATCTCTCTCCAGATTCCGGGGTGCAAAAGCAGGACAATCTCCTTCTTTATGTCGGAAGGCTCAAAAGATACAAAAGGGTAGATCTGGTTTTCGAAGCAATGCGAATCCTGGGTGAAAGAGGGCTCGATCTGCGTTTTGTCATTGCAGGTGCAGGTGACGATGAAGGGTTTCTTAAAAAGCGCTGCAGGGAGCTGGGGCTCGAAGAGAGAGTGACTTTCAGAGGTTTGGTTACTGAAGAGGAGAAGCTTAATCTTCTCAGGAGTGCTTCGATGTTCCTTAATACAAGTCTCAAAGAGGGGTGGGGAATAACCAACATTGAAGCTGCAGCATGTGGTACTGCTGTGGTGGCAAATGATGCACCCGGGTTGAGAGATTCGGTATTGCACGAAAAAACCGGTATTCTTTTTAAGGAAAACGATGCCAATTCACTGGCTGAATCGATATTTGAAATATACTCCAATCCTCAAAAGCGGCAATCTTTCCAGTCTGAGGGCAGAAAATGGGCCCAGAAGTTCTCCTGGGACAACAGTACCGAAAGAATCGAAAAATGGATAGAAAAAATAGTTTCCGAAAAGCGCTGATTGCATTTCTGAAACTTACTGTTACAATCGTTATAATCCTGTATTTGATCCGTAAACTTGGTTGGGAGCAGATACAGGCGACCCTTACAGGTGCTGATGTGACCTGGATTGGGGCTGGCCTTGTGATTTTTCTTCTAAGTGGTTGGCTTGGAGTTGTTCAGTGGCGGATTCTTCTTGCTAACAGAGGCATACCCCTTCCGTTTACCAGAGCATTCAAGCTTTATTTTACAGGAATGTTCTTCAACAATTTCATAATGGGAGGAATTGTAGGAGATGCCGTAAAAGTTGCTTCTATCCGTTCACGTGATGGTAAGGGAATGGCTGGGTTTGCTGCAACATTTCTCGACCGTTTTGCCGGGTTATGGGCGATGTGCGGCTTTGCGATGGTCGGCAGCCTCATACTTCTTAACAAAGGGGCGTTGGATCAAAACGGAATCGGAAATGCAGTAATTGCCCTATTTGCAACATTTGTTCTTTTTGCCGGAATAATGCTTTTTTTGATTCTAAAACCTCTGCAAAGAATTTTTTTCAGGGTAATTGAGAAGTTTTCGTTTCTCGAAAAGTTCAGGATAAAAGAGATTGTGTCGGAAGTTCTTTTAGAGGTGCAGGATTTTAAACTGATATGTAATGTTTCGGCACTATCGGTCTGCATTCAGTTTTTAAGAATTGCAGTGCATGCATTTGCTGCGGGGGCACTGGGGCTTTTAACAAGCGGTAATTTCCATTATTTTTTCATATTTGTCCCTGTTATAGCAATGCTTATGACCATACCACTTCCATTCGGTGCGCGTGAAGCTTTTGGGGGCACCCTTTTTGCCCTTGCCGGATTTCCCCTTGAAGCAGCTTTTGTCATGGGTTTTCTCGCTTCACTCATTGGCATTGCCGCCAGCATGCTCGGTGGTTTATTTTTCATAACTGACAGATTCTATACTCCCGGAAGGTAACATGGATATATCAATAGTCATTCCCCTTTATAACGAAAAAGAAAGTCTTCCTCATCTGATGAAAGCGGTTTCAGAAACGATGGACAATACCGGCAAGACCTATGAAGTTGTATTTGTCGATGACGGAAGTAATGACAGCTCTTTTGAAGAATTGAAAAACATTCATAAAACTTATGGTGAACGTGTCAAGGCATATCGTTTCAGCCGAAACTACGGGAAATCTGCAGCGCTCAATGCTGGAATCCAATTCTCCAGGGGTAACTATATCATTACCATGGATGCTGATCTTCAGGATGATCCGCAGGCAATTCCCGATATGGTTCAAAAACTCAATGAGGGTTGGGATGTGGTCAGTGGATGGAAAAAAATAAGGCATGATCCTTTTTCTAAAACATTTCCTTCCAAAGTGTGGAATTTTTTCACTTCCCTTGTCTGCGGCTTGAAGCTTCACGATTTTAACTGCGGCTTTAAAGCCTACAAAGCGGATGCTGCTAAGTCTCTCAAAATTTATGGTGAAAGACACAGATATCTTCCCGCGCTCGCCTACTGGGATGGTTTCTCTGTAACGGAAATTCCCGTTCCCCACCATCCACGCAAGTATGGAAAGTCAAAATTCGGAATGGGAAGAATGTTTAACGGCATAATGGATATGATTACACTTCTGTTTTTGCGAAGATATCTTAAAAGTCCGCTTCACTTTTTCGGATTAGTGGGTTTGTTGCTCATTTTGGGAGGCATGTCCGTTATAGGGTATTTCGGAATAGAATGGATAATGACCGGAATTATGCGTATCCGGCCATTGATGTTACTCTCACTGGGTGCGATGATTATGGGGGTACAAATTATTTCAATCGGCCTGATAGGGGAAATGATAACCCATTCTCAACAGTCAAACCAATTCACTATCAGAGACAAACTGGTGTAGCCCAGGGGAACAAAAAGCTGTCAGAACGGACTGAATGTCAGAGGAGAAAAGAATTAAAAAACAACTTCTGGTATTCAGCCGCATTGCTGTCCCAGGAATATTCCCTTCTCACATACTCGCTGGCTTCTTTCCTCTTTTCCTGTTTTTCCTTCTCCGGTAAACTTAAATACCTGTTGACAGCATCGGCAAATGCCTGATAATTTCCCGGTTCTATGAGGTAACCCCCTTTCCTTATACTCTCTACCAGTGCATGCACTACAAATGCAACAACCGGCATACCCGAATACATTTCCAGCTGAGTCATTCCAAACCCCTCCATATCATTTGAAAAATTGACGTTTGGTAAACTGAACAAATCCGCGCACCTGCGAAAAATGGCAAAGAACCATTATCCCATTGGTAATACCCGTTTGAAAAACTAATAAAACAGAACAAATAAGCGGATGTGTTGTATTTTAAGCTTCTGCCATTTGACATTTCTGTTTTAGCCACTGGTCATCGTGTGCGTTTATATCGATTAAGCATGATAAGAACCAGTAGTTTTGACACATAAAAATTTACATGATATTTTAATGTGTTAAATACATATTCCTTTTTCTCAGGACCTCGGGAGGCACTATGAAATGCAGCGCTGTAGTATTGATATTATCCCTGGTACTTTTAACCGGCTGCGACCCGAAGATAAGGGCGCAGGCATCCATAGCACCACGGGTTTTGGCATCTTACGAAGCTGCTCAGCTCGCTCATATTGCAGAAACAGGCATACTCGGGGAGCTTGAGGACTTAATTTTTATGTCTGATGAATCAGATATGTGGGATTATTCAGAACAATCAGTTGGCGTATACCGTGCTACAATAAAGCGTACAGCAAGAATTTTTGAAGCTGGTGATTATATAGAAACTCACATTTCTGAAAATGGACTAATCTCACGCACTAACAACAATCCTGAAGCGGTACAAAGATATCTGCCAAATTGGATGCTTTACTAGCCTTAGGCTGCCCAATGTGGCAGCCTGTCAGTTTAGCCTCCGATATGGCGTGAACGTAGAAAAAGAAAATATCTATCCCTCCTTGGAGCAACTATTATATTTTTTTTAGATTCAAAAATGGAGTTTTCTTTCACTATTTGCATGAAATACACAGACCAAATCAAATAAACTTAGCTCTCTCCTCTCGAAATGATTAACAACCAAAAGATTGCTGTTGTACTGCCTGCATACAATGCAGAAAAAACCCTGGAAAAAACCTATAACGAAATCCCCTTCGATATCGTTGATTTTGTAATCCTTGTGGACGACTACAGTTGCGATAGCACTCTTGGGGTTGCCCAGCGGCTTAACATACAATACACTGTTAGACATCAAAAAAATCTGGGATACGGGGGGAATCAGAAATCCTGCTATAAAAAGGCTCTCGAATTGGGTGCTGATATCGTTGTGATGCTTCATCCTGACTACCAGTATACTCCTAAACTAATCCAATCCATGTGTTACCTTATTGCCAATGGAGTATTCCCTGTTGTTTTAGGCTCGAGAATCCTTGGCAAGGGTGCTCTGAGGGGAGGGATGCCCCTCCATAAATATTTTTCCAACAGGCTTCTTACCTTTGTGCAGAATGTACTGATGAACCAAAAACTTTCTGAATACCACACTGGATACAGAGCATACTCAAGTGATGTACTCAAAAGCATTGACTTTGAATCAAATTCCAATGACTTTGTCTTTGATAACCAACTTCTTGCTCAGGTTCTGTTTAATGGTTACACTATAGGCGAAATAACATGCCCTACCCTATACACTCAGGAGTCATCATCAATTAATCTCAGCAGGAGTATAACCTATGGCTTAGGTGTTCTACTGGTCTCTATTAAATACTTTTTACATAAAAACAGACTGGCAAAATTCAAACTGTTCCCTTAGAGATGGAAAAGGGGTGTGTTGAACTGTTTGCAGGTAATTTTTGAGATAAAGACAACTGAGCATTTGGATTTTAAGAGTTGGATTGATAATAACAGATTACAATACCAAAACGTATATCAGAGCAGCCATGAATTCAGGCTGCTTGAAATAGGTCTTTTTTAATAAGCCTTGAAGAGTTATCATTGCCAGAAACAAACTACCAATTTTTCTGAAGAGGCAAAAAAATGAAACTACCCCTGCCATGCAAGAGCACAACTGCATTTTCTTTACTTACAGCAATCAATCTGCTTTTTGTCTATAAATATGCTGTGAGGGTACTTCCGAATGCAGAAATACTAACGCTGCTATTTGCAGCATTCAGTATCGCTGCGTGGCACCTTAAGAACAAAATCAGTATCACTCAAAAGCAGCTTGTGATTATAACAATATGCATTATGTCAATTTTTACACTTCTATCGGTCTACCTATTCAAGAGAATCTCAATTTATTCTCTTAATGTTGACCGATGGAGTGTGATCACCTCTTTCTGGGATACCTTTTTTAATAACGAGTACGCCTATTATGCGAGGTCCTTTGAAGGAAATCCCCCCGGGCCCATGCCATTTTACTTCATTCTGTCATTTCCTTTCTATCTTATTGGAGAGTTGGGCATTCTAAGTTTATCAGGTTTATTTGTTTTTGCTGCCATCATCTATAAATCCAGTGCGTGGAGAAACAATAAACTCTGGGCTGTGGTTTATCTTGCGACCTCATCGTTTTACCTCTGGGAAATTAGCACACGCAGCAATATATTCCTCAACTCCACCTTGGCTCTGATAGTACTCGTTTGGTTTGGAGAATTACAAAAGGAGAATTCTCGTTGGCTGCTGATAAATGCTGCCTGTGCAGGGTTGATGTTAGCGACCCGAAGCATATTTGTGATACCCTACATCATTGTCTTCATGCATGCATTGAAGAGAAAAGAGATTACTTTTGCTAAGCTGTCTATTTTTGGAATGGTTGCATTCATCGCATTTTCACTCACCTTTGTCCCCTTTGTGATAAAGCACCCCAATGACTTTTTAGTGGTTAACCCATTCATCATCCAGGGAACATTCCTGGTTCCTTTTCATTATACGATTTTTTTTATAGCACTGGCTTTTGTGTCGGTGAATCTGTGCAAAGATAAGCTGGATACAATTTTCTACAGTGGTTTTGTGCTTTTCGTTTCAATTGCGGTGTACTCTCTGTATCATGCATTTAACAGAGGACTCATGGACGCATTCGTTAACAACGGAGTAGATATATCCTATTTTATATTTTCTGTTCCTTTCTTCATGTTCTACCTGATAAAGAGCTCTTCCCCAGGAGGTAGCGATTACCAAAAAGGTTAACCTGCCTCAAAGAATAGCCTCCAGGAACCAGAACAAGCCGGGAGCGCGACCTTGATCGGGGTTTGAGCCGCCATCAGTCACAAAGGCTTCAGGCCCCACCGGAAATCTGAAAAAAGATTTCGACTCCTTTTGTGCACTTCTGAACGCTTTCTTATTACCCCCTATTTGCGGAATTTCGCCACCACATGGCTGATTGTAGACTTTTAACCACATGTTTTTATCTTCCCCATACCTGCATACTACTTATCAGAGCGCTTGAGCCAATTCTCACAACATTTCAGTGTGATAACAGCAGTTTTGGACAAATAATTCGATTAGGGTAGGAGATACATTTGCACTTCTGCACTTTTGTCATTGCTTTCAAAGCAATTCTTCCTATGTGGGAAAAGTGGAACGGTTTATGGGAAAGGTAAACCAGAGGTGGGGAGTAGTGGAACAGGGAGTGGTAAAGCTGGAACCGGTAATGGGAAGTAGGGAACCATGACTGGAAATAATAGAACAGTGGCTTGGAGAGGCGGAAATGGGGGTGTGGAACAAGTGTCGGGTATCGTGTGAGCTGCTAAAACGGGGTCCAGAAACCAAAATTGATCCTTTATCGTGTATCAGGACAGGGGTTATATCTCAACCTCGAGTGTGGAACATTCATGTAAAGCTCGCAAGAGAGAGAGGCAATGTGTGTGCGTTTGAATCCTTGGGTGACAGCAGTACGATGATTACGATATTTACCATACTAAAATCCGGAAAAGGTGGGGGGGAGATGCCATTTATTGAGCTGGGCAATCACACCATGGCTGTCACCAAAATTGAACATCTTCAGAAATGGCGGACCGCGAAAAGAGAGGATGTGCCCAGTAATTGTTTGAATAGCGGTTGCCGGGGGGAGGTACACGGAATTGAAAACGCCCTCAGAAACAGTTAAGTAGCAAAATAAGTGTGAGTGGTATTTCAGGATCCAAAATCTTCAATTAATAGGAGGATAAATTCTATCAGCTCATTTGCACATGCCAAAGAAATCAAAGAAGTACACTATATTGTGGTGGTGGGATTGGGCCAAGAGCTTCAGATCTAACTGCAGCATGCTTCGTAGCGTCAAAAACGATTTCCTCAGAGCGCGCGCCAGCAAAAAAACAGAGCCCCCAAGGACCTTGCAGTATCAAAAAGGCTGCATAAATTTGAAATCATAAAAAAAAGGGACTCACGACAATCATTCATAAGTCCCTGATCTATAAAGGTGCCGCCTCGCAGAATCGAACTGCGGACACAGGGATTTTCAGTCCCTTGCTCTACCGACTGAGCTAAAGCGGCACACAAGCTGTTTCAAATTCGAGTCAAAAATATAAATTAACCGTTTGCCGGAATCAAGCACCTTTTATTCTTTTTATATTTTCCGCATCAATAATGAAATCATTTTGGCTCTCAAAGTAGGAGGAGAAGTCCACTACATTGAAAAAATGGTCAAGTGAATCATCCGGTTGTTTGCTAAGCATACCGACCGATATAAGGTTGTATACGATATGGCCAAAATCCTCTGTCGATTGGATTCCCCAGTTTTTTAACACACTCCTGGAAAGAGGCCCAAACTGCTTGTGTGCAAAGGAGAGCAGTGCAATTGACAGCTCCTGGCCTGTTACATGACGTTTTTCTCCCAGTGTGGATAAATAGAAATCGAGACCATTGAGGACAAAATCGTATGCACCCAGTTTATACTGATCATCTATGCCACTTTCAATGATTTTTTCACGAATTTTATTTAGAATTTGTATCGAGGTCAACTGTTATCCTTCTCTTTATGATTTTTGAATCTGCATAGTGGGATTCTCTCCCGGAACAAAAGTTATCTCTTCTGTGACAGGTTGCTCTTTTCATGTTGTTATGATTTGAATATCATGATGAAGTGTGATGCCTCTATTGGCTTCAATACGGCATGGAAGAGAAAACAAACTGTTTATATACGCCAGGCAGGATTCGAACCTGCGATCTTCGGCTCCGGAGGCCGACGCTCTATCCAGCTGAGCTACTGGCGCATTTTTAACAGCTAAGGAAATATATAAAATAAACAGGTATACTACAAACCATTTCGCACAGGGAATTTATCCTGTAAAGAAAGATGTGTTATCCCGATGATTCAATCACTATCGTATTGCGCTTCTGCAAGGAGTTTCTCTGCTGCCTGATCCTGTGCATTTCTCATGTATATTCTCATAATTTCAGCGGCTATAAAGCTTGAATGAACAGTCCAGTAGGGCCCATGGGCACAGACTACAGATACAGCGATACGCTGATCGATATTTGAGGGATGGCGTGTAAAGCCTACAAACCAATCGGTTCTGCCAATTTCACGATGAGTAATATTCCCTGTTTTTCCACCATATTCAAATTCGTTGAATCTTGGAGACTGTCTTATTGTTCTGAATGTGCGCCGTGCTGTTCCAGATACCGGCACACTGATCATCAGATCCCGCAGGTAACTGGCTGTGGTCGGATTTATGCTGGTTAACCAGGTCTGTGGCTCGGCCTTGTAGAGAATCGTATCCCTGAAGGCACTATGTATGCTATCCACGATGGTGGGTTTTGGCATGCGTCCATCTTCCGATATGGCTGCCGCAATCAGGGCTCCGTGGATTGGAGAGATCGTAGTGGTTCTGTTAAACCCTGATGCCAGTTCTGCAAGTCCAAATCCTGTGTCCACATCGAGCATTTGGGAGATTTCAACCGGCAACTCAAAAGGTACCTGTTGATTGAAACCGAAACGGTTTCCAAACTCAGTTAGCGCTCCCTGTTCAGTGTTGAACAGCGCAATTCTGCCAAAAGCCGGATTTATAGAGCGGGCAAAGGCACTCCTTAATGTGATTTCGGTGTAATTGTGAAGAGTTTCGTTTAATTGATTTCTGTAAAGAGTGTGGTTTCTTCCCACATGGGGAATGTTACTTTGGGGAGTTAGATTTCCATCCTCTATTACAGCTGCTGCGGTAATAGCCTTGAAAACTGAAGCTGCAGGAAAAATACTGCTGGTGAACAACTTATTACCCCGGTTTTTTTCCCCTTTATTTGTATAGGAGTGAAGTGCCAGAACTCTTCCGGTGACAGGATCCAGGACCACTACCGAACCATAGCGGGGTTTATAGCGGTTCATCAGCCGTACCGCAAGATTTTGAAGAGTGGTGTCGATACTAAGGGAGAGGGTAAGAGTGTCCGAATCCTGAACTATTGTTGAGAATGGTTGGTTTATGGGCGTATCGGACTCTTCGAGCAGGTTTGAAACCTGATCGTATGACAGAGTTTTGGGAACGACAACCTTTTTAAGAGGCTCTTCGCAGGAAGGCACTCCTATATTGGGGCCGCTTCTTACGGCAAATATTGCGGCAATAAGAATCAGTACAGCACGGATTCTGCCTTTTTTGGGTATACGTGATCGCTTTTTTTTGGGAGCGGGAGAACGCATGTGCCGGAGCATCGGTGATTCTTTCATCGGCACTCCAAACATCTCATTGAAACTGAAGAAAAAATAAAACTCATAAAACTCAGGCAGCAAAAGTAGTCAGGTTAAAAGGGGGCGGATTTTCGCAATGGAGCACCGCCCCGAAACATTATTTAAATATATAATCTTACCAGCTTAAAACGTAATAGCCGTAAGAATACTTACGTGGTTATCGGACACAAGTTTGTTTTCCTGATCAAGTTTAAACCCGTAGCGATAGTCAAAAATTAATCCGGCTCCCTGCGCGATTTCGATTCCGGCCCTGTAACCCATGTAGGTGTAGGGGGTTAATCCAAAGAAAGAGTCGTTTCCGCTGAGTCTCTCCCCGCTTTTCCTGTCGTAATTGAAATCTGAGCCTATCCTGCTTTTTTGATAATATACTTCGGCTCTGTTAAGCTTAGGTATTCTGCTCAGTATCATATCCCCAACAGTACCTTTGATTTCAAATTTCTGGTCCTTATTGTCATGTTTGCCCAACATGTACTGGTAGGACCCGTCAACTACAAGAACATCGGCTATATTCATTCCCAGCCGTCCGAAAACACCGTTTAGTGTGTCGGATGAAAGCTTGTCCACCTTGGTTTCAATTCGTGGCTTACGGGTGAGTCTTTCACTGAGATAGTACTGCCCGAAATGGCCCGGCGTAAACTCGCCCTGTATCCTGCGATACTCAAGATTACCCCAGAGTCTCCAAACACGTACTGCTACTCCGGGAGCCCCAATACCCCACCCCCTGCGATCCTCTCTGGTGGCGCCCTGGGCATAGAGATCAAGGCTCAGAAGTGAATTCCTTATGAGCGGTACCCCGATATCTCCCCCAACTATGGCGAATGACTCAACTTTTCCCTGAGCCCTTCTCAACTCATCCCGCTCTTCAAGAATAACTTCGGGGTTGATCCCCTCTTTTAACAGAATCTCTCTTAGAGTTTCATCGATCAGATCCATTGTGTCCAGATGTGTTACCAGGCTGGTTCCGCTTGCCTGTTCCCAGTTTCTTGCCGGTGCATACATATTTCGGTCCAAGGCATAGGTTGCACCAACGGTAACCCTGTTAAGAACAGGTGTTTCACTCATCCTGAATGGAGTAACGGCCAGACGTCCTGCAACCACTCCACCATCATTCCTGAAATCAAGAAAATCCCCCACCATAGTCTGTACACTGATTCCCAGATTTGTGAAATCATTGATATTAACCTGAAGCCCTGGCAGCCTCTCATCAGGGTAGCGCAGCATATTGGTGAAACGATCTACTACAAAACCGTACCCAAGCGTCACATCGGACAATGCACCGAATCGTACATAAAGGGGGTCATTGGGCATACCGAAACGCACGTAACGAACTTTTCTGGAAAGTGCTTCAGCCCAGTTATCGCTGAAATCCCACCCCTTGTTAGAAAACTTTCCTTCACCATCCACAAAAAATTCAAGATCGAAAAAAACGCCAAATTTCCAGATTGGAACTTCCACACCGAGTGCAAGGCGTGTCCACTGCTCATCACCCACGCTTACCAAGCCAGCACCAAGCTCCCACTGAGGTGAAGAAGCTGTGGCAGGATCAGTGGAAGGCATAATCGGGAAATCTGATCCGGTTGGATCTGTCAGAGCTACGTCTTCCGTTTCATCCTCTGTTGCTGCGTCCTGGGGATCTGTCTCATATACCACCTCATCTTCTGCCTGTCGCGGGTCTGAAGGCTCTTCCTGCGACACTGCTTCTGCGGAAATGTTTGAGGTTTGGTTTTCAGCCGCTGAGGGTGCTGAAGTGAGTGATTCTGCCTGAATCTGCTGGCTTACCTGTGGTGGTTCATCATTTTCAACCTCTTCTGTTTCGAGCAGCACTTCAACCTGAAGGTCTGAGAGATCCGCAGGCTCCTCCTCCACAGGCTCCTGAGGCTGTGGCTGAAATGATCGTTCCCAGTTTTCAATCGATTCTATTGCTCCGGAAGAAAGCTCCGCCTGATACAGCTCACCCTGAGCATTGACAGTTCCGTAATTGCCGGCATTAACGAGTATAGATTTTCCAGAACCTGAAAGCATCCTTATGTTCCCTCTTACAACCGCTGTAGTGGGCACACCCTGAGGAGTGATTCTGATAGCCGCAGCACTGCCTTCGGGAGAGAATTTGTACCCTCTGGCCTCCACAACAACTGAACCTCTGTGGGGCTGGTTTCTGTCCAGAAACAGTTCTCCGTTATTGAGAAAAACCTCAAGTGAACTGATATCCCCATCGATTGAGAACTGACCCGGTCCCCTGAAAATCACACGTGAATTTTCCTCAAAGGAGAGGATTGCATTGGTGTTTGGCCTTAAACTGAGAGTGTCACCGAATCTGAGGGTTGCGGTTTGTTCAACTGACTCTCTTTCTCCTGAAACTGAGCGGTACACTGTAGCCTCACCATCTCTGAGGTCCAGATCAAACGTGCGGGCGAATGGTGTTGTTGATAAAATTGTCCCTGCAATAAAGAGCAAAATCGCTCTGTTCATCACAAACCTCCTAATGGTTGGGGATAAGTGTATCGGAAATTGTATTTTTCTGCTTTTGGAAAAAATGGTTAGAAAAACAAAAATACAACCAAAGTACCTATGTTATGCAATTATAACTATAAGTAAAAACATTTAGCAATAAAAATACCGAATCAGATAGTTGTGGGAATATCAAGGAATATGGTTTCTACTCCGAACTGTTCCTTTATGAGTCTGCCCAATGCAATAACCCCGGGTTTTTCAGAATGATAATGTCCGCAGTAGAGCACATTTATCCCCGCTTCAAGCGCCTGGTGATAGTTTTCATGACTCGATTCACCAGTAATGTACAGATCTGCTCCCTTGGTAATCGCTTCACCCAGCTCTCCTGAGGCCCCGCCCGAAACGACCGCAACCCGCCTTATCTTTTGGGGGCCGAAAGGAAGAAGCAGTGCCTGTTCACCAATGTACTGATCAAGAAGGGATGAGATCTGTTTTATATTAAGTGACTCGGGGAGTGTTCCTTCAAACCCAATCATCACCCCTTTGTAATTGCCGAAAGGGACAACGTTTTCCAGCTTAAGTGTTTTGGCCAGTATCGCATTGTTTCCGTACTCTGGATGAAGATCAAGGGGGAGGTGCGCGGCGTAGAGGTTTAAATTGTTATCGAGTAGATACTTAAGGTGTCTGTAGGCAGAACCGGTGATGCTCCTTAAACCGTCCCAGATTATTCCATGATGTGTTATGAGCATCTGACACCCCGATTCCACACTCTGCCTGTACGCCTCCATACACGCATCGACCGCAAGAGCAACGGATGTTATTGTCTCTTCACCTTCCACCTGAAGCCCGTTTCGGGAAACATCCTTTATCTGCCCAATATTCAGGGTCTTATCAAGAAAATCCACGATACTTGTTTTACTGACTTTCGCATTCATAGTTACTCCAGACCTGCAAAGGAGAGAAAGTTTATTGTTCCCCCGGGAGCCTCGAGGCGGTTCCACTTCTTTATCAGCGAATGGTAACGCCTGTCTTCCTGCTGCTCCTGTTTTACAGTTTTCAAAAGCTCGGGAAGAAGCTTTATACGGGATGGTTTTGCCTTACAGTTTACGATTTTGATAAATTCGAAGGAGTCAATACGCAAGCTTTTAACCGATTCAAATTCTATGTCGTATGGGAAACTTCTGCAGGTAAAAGGCCGGGCAGAATAGACACTGCACTTGTTTTCAGGTGAAAGGAAAATGCATTTCCCATTTCGTTCCTTGCGAAGAACCATGGCTCTTTTACCATACCTGAATCTGATCCACAGATCGGCGTCGGGATCATAGTTCATCTCGGAAGGAGAAAAAAACCTCACTATCTTGCGGGCAGGCAGTTTTGTATGATTGATCAGCCTTTTGACATCACTGTCAGTTACAGGAACCAAAGGTTCCCTGCAACAAACAGAGCATCTGGCGCACTCAACCATTTTTTCCAGATAGCGGTTTTTTTCTTCATCAGCCATTTTTACTCCTGCAAATTATTGATAATTTTTACTCCTGCAAATTATTGATAAGAAAGCAGATACGCTTCAATAAAGTTATCCAGATCTCCATCCAGGACAGCCTGAGTGTTGCTTGTTTCAACATCAGTACGGTGATCTTTTACCATATTGTACGGGTGAAGAACATAGGAGCGGATCTGGCTGCCCCATTCAATCTTCTTCTTCTCAGTGAGCTTGGACTGGCGCTCCTGCTCCTCGATATCTTTATAATGCTGCTTCACTCTCGCCTTGAGCAGTTTAAGAGCTGTGGCTCTGTTTTTTATCTGGGAACGTTCACTCTGACATGCCACTATGATATTGGTGGGAATATGGGTCATTCTCACCGCACTGTCAGTTTTGTTTATGTGCTGACCACCGGCACCACTTGCCCTGTAGGTGTCAACCCTGATATCTTTCTCATCAATCTCATAATCATCCACATCTTCCAGAATCGGGTATGCGTAAACAGAGGAGAATGAGGTGTGTCTTCTGGCATTTGAGTCAAAGGGGGATATTCTTACAAGCCTGTGAACTCCTGACTCAGCCTTGAGATGACCGTAAACGTAATCACCCTCAATTTCCATGGTCACACTTTTCAGCCCTGCCTCTTCACCGGGTAGCATTTCCAGGATTTTCATCTTATATCCCTTACGCTCAACCCATCTGGAGTACATTCTGTACAGCATGTCGGTCCAGTCACAGGACTCTGTTCCACCTGCACCACTGTGGATGGTGAGAATGGCAGATGCATTATCATCCTCTCCGCTGAGTTTGCGGATAAACTCTATGTGAGCCAGCTCTTTTTCTACCTTCTGGGCCTGGGCGGCGAGTTCTGCAAGTGATTCGCTGTCGTTTTCCTCCGTTGCAAGGACATAGAGCTCGGCGATATCTTCGATCTCCTGTTTTGTGCTCTCCCAGGGTTGGGTGATCCGCTTAAGATCCTTTATCTCTTTTAGCACTTTCTGGGCGGAGTCCGGATCGTTCCAGAACTCATTTTCTGCAGTTTTACTCTCAAGCTCTTCGATCAGTTTCTTTTTCTGATCGATGTCAAAGATACCCCCGAAGGTTATCTATTCTGGTGGTATATTCTTTTATACGGGGCTGATCCAAAACCTGTGTCATAGTTATCTCCTTTTTTGTGACTTTTTAATATAGTATAGTCGCATCAAATTCGGTAGTTCCTGTTTTTCGGGCGTGATAAAGCCCATTGTGACTCCTTAAAAAAAAATACAGGACAGCTGATTTCGTCCAATTTGATTAAACTCAATAGGTTGGGGATATGAGCTGTTTTGTACACATTATATTGTGTAAAAAGGGCCGAGATTAGCCTTGACTTAATTATTCCTGTGCCTTATTTTATCTCCATCAAAATTACTTGTACTCTTCAAAACTCTGATACTAACCCCTTTGTTTTCATCCATACACATTCACCAGAATGGAAGGAGTTGCTAAGCTCATGGTTTCCAGGACAGAATCCGAATTTTCCGGAAAAACGGTAAAATCGGTTATTATCAAAGAAAAGCCTCAACAAAACACTGCACCCATCCAAACTCTTAAGGAACGTCTTATTCAGAGAAAAATCATGATAAGCGACAACGCCAGAACCGTGCTTGAAAAACGGTATCTGAAAAAAGATGATAAGGGTAATATAATAGAGACCCCCGAAGAGATGTTTTTCAGGGTGGCCGAAAACATCGCCGGTGCCGAAAAACTCTTTGACTCAAAAGCTAATGCGGATATATGGACCGAAAAATTTTATAATATGATGGCAGCTATGGATTTTTTGCCCAACTCGCCTACTTTAATGAACGCAGGGCGGGATCTTCAGCAGCTCTCAGCCTGTTTTGTGTTACCGGTGGGAGACTCCATGGAGGAGATCTTTACCGCGGTTAAGCACACTGCTTTAATCCACAAAAGCGGGGGTGGAACAGGATTTTCCTTTTCACATATCCGTCCCAAAAATGACAGGGTCAAATCAACCAAGGGAATCTCTTCGGGGCCGCTCTCCTTTATGAGGGTATTTGACGTTGCAACTGAGACCGTCAAACAGGGTGGTACTCGCAGAGGTGCCAATATGGGGATACTCAACTGCTCACATCCTGAAATTCTCGATTTCGTTGAGATGAAGGCTAATGATGGGGTGCTTGCAAATTTCAATATCTCCATTGGTATCACCAACGAGTTCATGGAAGCTTTGAGAAAGGATGATGAGTATCCTCTGAGAAATCCAAGAACCGGTGAGGAGCAGGGGCGTCTCAAGGCTTCCAGACTTTTCAACAGAATTGTGGAGCTGGCCTGGAAAAACGGTGAACCGGGAATCGTTTTCCTGGACAAAATAAATGAGACTAACCCCACACCTCATGTGGGCAGAATCGAGAGCACAAACCCCTGCGGTGAACAGCCTCTGCTGCCTTACGAATCATGCAACCTGGGCTCGATCAACCTTGCTCAGATGATATGTGAAAAGGCGGGGAAAAAGGAGGTGGATTATGTCAAAATGGCTGAGACAATCCGCACTGCAGTCCGTTTTCTGGACAATGTGATTGAGGTGAACAAATATCCCCTGGAGGAGATCGGAAAGGTCACCAAATCAAACAGAAAAATCGGTCTTGGAGTGATGGGGTTTGCTGATATGCTCATAGAGTTCTCTATCCCCTACAACTCATCCGAAGCTGCGGCTCTGGCCGAAGAGCTGATGAATTTCATGCAGGAAGAGAGCCACAAGGTGAGTGCGTATCTTGCACGTGAAAGAGGCACTTTCCCCAATTTTGAAGGTTCTGTATATGATACAGAAAACGGAATGAAACTCCGTAACGCCACTGTTACAACCATTGCCCCAACCGGTACTATCAGTATGATTGCAGGGTGCTCAAGCGGAATCGAACCACTGTTTGCAATCGTGTACGAAAAAAATGTTCTCGATGGTAACAGGCTCCTTGAAATACATCCGGCGTTTAAAAAAGTCGCTCAGGATGAGGGCTTCTTTTCTGAAGAATTTATGCAGATGGTTGCTGAAAGCGGGAGTCTCCACAGGATACATGGGATATCAAAGCGGATCCGGGATGTGTTTGTTACTTCTCACGATATCGAGCCAAGATGGCATGTGGCGATTCAGGCCGCTTTCCAGAAATTTACCGACAACGCGGTTTCCAAAACTGTAAACTTCCGAAATGAAGCAACACCAAAGGAAGTCGAGGAGGTATTTCGTTTCGCCTATGAGATGGGGTGCAAAGGAGTTACTGTGTACCGTGATGGCTCGAGAATGAATCAGGTGATAACGGCCGGAAGCGGCGGGAGCACATCCGGCGAAGGAGTTTCTGTTCAGGCTGGAATCATTCACCCAAGATCACGACCATCCATAACTCACGGACGTACCTACAAAACAAAAACAGGATGCGGTACCCTTTATGTGAATATCAATTCTGATGACATCGGTCTGTGTGAGGTGTTCACTCAGATGGGTAAGTCGGGAGGGTGTGCCTCATCCAATGCCGAGGCTGTGTCGCGCCTTGTGTCTCTGTCGCTCAGAGCCGGCATAGACCCCTCATCAATTGTGGAGCAGCTCAGAGGTATCCGCTGTCCTATTCCTACTTGGCATGAAGGGGATATGATTCTCTCATGTGGGGATGCTATAGGCCGGGTACTGGAAAAAGCTATACATGAAGGAGAAGGAGGGGGAAAAAAGCAGATCAGCTATTCGGGACTGGATATGGGTTTTTGTCCTCAGTGTCCTGAGTGCGGTGGGATAATGGAGCATGAAAGCGGCTGTGCTACCTGCAAATCATGCGGTTTCTCAAAGTGCGGATAGTTCAGGACTAAGAAGGTCAACCACAACTTTTTGGGTTGACCTTCTACAGGCATTACCCTATACTGTATACTGTATCTATCCACCTCTCATCTTAAATATGCATGCCGGGGTGCCGCTGTGGTCAGTATACTTCTGGTATCTAAAAACGAGCGTGAAAGACAGATCCTGACAATGGCGTTTGAGCAGCGCGGTATAAAGTGTCTGCAGGTGGATCCGACATACCAAAGTTTTATGATTGTCCTGCAGTTCCATCCCGATCTGGTGTTGATGGAACTGCCCAAATCCTGCTCAGATCAGCTCTATTTCGCCAGCCTGCTGAAAAAACAGAAAAAAACAAAATCCCTGCCCATTATTGGCTACGGCAACTGTACCGATATGATGGAGAAAAAAGGGTACATTAATATGGGGGTAAGCTGCTATCTGGATCGCCCCCTTAAGTTCTCCAAACTTTTGGAGATAATTAATCAGTTCCTCAAACTCAAAAACAAGACGTGTGAAGCAGAACCTCAGTTAACGGATAAAGAGAAGGATTTTGAACTTCTTTTAAATTCCTCGACCTCCAGGGGTGAAAAACTCGAATTGATGACAAAATATGTTTCCACACGGGTGGCGTTTCCTTTCACCGTAGCACGGGTACTGCATCTCACCCAGGATGAGAGAACGGGAGCGGGGGATCTTGCAAAGGCGATCACAGCTGATCCGGGAATTACCGCTCACATCCTGAAACTCTCAAATTCAGTTTTTTTTGCAAGTTCATCACGAAGAATAAACTCCATCAAGGATGCCATCGTACGCATCGGTTTCAATGAGACCAAAAAGATTGTGATGAGTATGTCGGTGATAAAACTGTTTGATAACAAGGTGGAGAAATTTGGCTTTAACCGCATGGAGTTCTGGAATCATTCGCTCTCCTGTGCTGTGGTGTCGGAACGAATCGCTCGCCAGACCGGGGCGGTCAATGCTGAGGAAGCATTTCTTACAGGACTGCTCCATGATATCGGGATGATATTTTTTGATGAGTTCTTTTCTCCCGTGTTCCAGAAACTTCTCGAAAACTCGATAAAAAATTCCCAACCCCTTCTTCAATGTGAAAAAAATGAGATCGGTGTTACTCACAATGATCTGGTTGGAGAACTTTTCCCCAAATGGAAACTGCCCAATAATTTAACCGAAGCTATTCTGGCACAGCATATGGCTGGTGACTGGAAAACTGCCCAGATCGACAATTCCGATAAAAAACTGGCGCTCTGTATTTTTCTGGCGGACATGATTTCCAAAAGCCTTAAAATCGGGCGGGAATGTGATGAGTTTGTAAGACCTGTATCAAAGGAATTGCTGATAAGTTGTGGTCTTGGAGCAGGGGTCAATAACTCCTTTGTTGAATCTGTGTCCGGTTCTGTTGAGATGTTCAGGAAATTTCTCAAAATTGAGGAGCGGGATCGTCAGGAAGAGAAATGCCTGGATCAGAAGTTAACTGCCGGCATACTGAACCAGCGCGGGGATATATTTATTCCGCTCGATAACTATCTGCGCAAAGAGGGCTGGGAGGTTGAGCGGTTTGATTCGCAGGCAAAATCCTCATCTATGGACAAAAAGCTTGACGTGCTGATCTTGTGGATTGATGAATTCTTCGAAGCAGAAAAAATCGCGCAGTATGAGCAGATTATTCATTCCAAATCAGATGGGGTAGATATAGCCTATACGCCACTGCTGATTGTCTCCCCCGAAGAGCTTAAGGAGAGAGAAACTGAGCGGGTGAAAGTAATCAGCAGTAAATTCGATCTGGCCCATATGTCTCTTATGCTGGAAAAAATGGCAATCGAATTTTTCCCCGGGTCTTCTCAGATACAGAAGCCAACTGCACAGAAAATTTAATCTAAGCTGCTATTCTGTGTTTTAATTCCAATCGTTTAGAGTCCAGTTCATTGGGAAAAATTTGATCTGGTATTCGCTATTAAGTAAGTACTTGCGGTCACTATCGTATACATACCGCGAAAGAAAGTGAACGAGTGCCTGTCTTTTTCTGCTCCGATGAAGCAAACCTCTTTTTTGTGGTGAAAAGCCATATTTGTTAAATCTTACATTCTTTAAAATAGCAGAAATATAAACCACATCCTCCATCGTATTGATAAAGAAAAAACCGGGGTTAAGGAGAATTTTCTCGATCTGATCATCTAACTTAGAGTATAAGAGCTCTCCGGTGTAGGGCACATTTCTCAGGGGAGGACAGCTTTGGGATCCCCTTACAAGAGCAAACCTGACTTTTGGTTCATCCAGTTTTTGGGTGAGGATATTTTCGATCTGATCAAGCGTTAACTCCTCACCCATTATGTTGAATGGCTTTGTCTTAAACACATTTCCAATCTGCAGTATGCTGTTCATCGGAAACCTAAAAGAGCTCAGGCGCATGGGTCTTAGAGGATAGTGATCTATAACAATGCGCAATACAATGGCATTGTAGGCATTGATATAGAAAGCAACCTTTTCTTCCCGTGTCCATCGGGAGAATACTGTTGAATCAAGGAAACCAAGCGAAAGAATAAATTTATCAAGAGGATACCTGTCCATCTGAAGCATATAGTAATCGACTAAACCATTTTCGCTTACATAACTACTCAAGATCTGCTCGTAATTTGTGTAGTAGAATCTGTGATTAGATGACAGAGGTTCTCTGAACAGTAGTAAAAGAAAGAGAATTGAAATGACGGGTTTTTTTATTCTGTTATATTGCATATCCGGCTCCCGGGAGAATCAAATTGAATGTGTTTTTCGGGGTCAGTCTCTCCATGCCTTATTTTATCAGCATCACTTTTGCTACTCTAAGGTGTCGATGCATTGTGGGTACGGAAAACATCTTTTATATTTTTTACATGCAAAAAGTGATTCAGCTTATCGAAGTACAATCTTAAATGGGTAAACTATGTTTTTAAAACTGCTGTTTCTGTTTACAATAGTCCCTCTGGTTGAACTCTATATCCTTATTCAGATAGGAGGGGTTATAGGTGCCTGGAACACTATCCTGGCTGTTATTGCCACCGCATTTCTTGGGGCTGCACTGGCACGGAGAGAGGGTGTTTCAACGCTGTCCAAAATCCGCTTGAGTCTGGCAAGAGGGAATGTTCCCGGAGATGAACTGCTTGATGGATTTTTAATCCTGCTGGCAGCGATCGTTTTGATCACGCCCGGTTTTTTTACTGACCTCTTTGGATTTGCTATGCTCATTCGTCCGTCACGGAAACTGATTAAAAAGTACATAAAAAAAATTTTCAAAAATAAGATCAACAAAGGGTCAATGGAAATCCATATGCGTTGATGTGAAAAAGATTTTCAAACAGGGAATACAGTTTGCTTCTTAGAGGATAAATGTTTCTCCCATTACATTTTAACGGAGGTATTTATGAAGGCAATTGTGGATAAGGAAACCTGTATCGGATGTGAACTTTGCCCGGGGATCTGTCCGGAAGTCTTTGCAATGGGTGATGATGGATTAGCATACACTACGGTTGATACTGTCCCTTCTGATGCTGAGGAGAGCGCAAAAGAAGCTGCAGACAGCTGCCCGGTCGAAGCAATAAAAATCGAAGGATAAAATACCGCTCTTAAGAATGTGAAGCGCAACAAATCCCCTGGACTAAAGGGGGGGGGGCTTCTTTACAGGTAACCCGGTTGCGCCAATACTCCGGGAGTAACTGGGTCCCGTTTTTCTTAAAATCTTTTTTAAACTCAAGAGTGAATCTGAATGTAAAAAAAATGACAGGAACGGGGTATCGCACCAGACTCCTGTCATTTTGTGAAAAGCCGAAAAGTTATTTTTTTCTGCGGAATTTTTTCACCCCTAATGCCCCCAGGCCTGCAATGCCACTCGCTACGAGAATCATAGTGGTTGGTTCCGGGACTGAGCGGCGTGTATTACCTTTGTTTCTGCCGGGGATTTTGTCCCTGATCTGATGCCCCAGAGTATGTTCGATTTGGAAGTTATCTGTTTGGTAGGTGGGATTGTTTTCCAGAAAAGATTCCTGACTTGGTGATTTGCTGTTGTTTTCCTCGACAACAGCCTGAGGGGTTGTAATTCCTAAAAAGAGAACCGCGGTGAGTAAAGTGAGCCATTTCATAAAATCCCTCCTTTAAATGGTTAAATGGATAAATGGTTTGCCGGAAAGAGGAAAAGTTGAACAATCTCTTACAAATGTTTAAAGATTAAACGATGAAGAATAGTTTTAACCATTAACACTCTTTTCCTTTTTATAAAGCATTATCTGTGCCATATCATCTGCTTACTTCTCAAGAATAATGGGTATCAACTGGGATGCAAAGGAAATCATCTGATTAATTTTCTCCTCCTGAAGGTCCTGCTCACTTCTTCCCTGGATAATCACTATCGTGGCGTCATTGAGTCCCTCATTTACAGTTCGCCGTAAGAGAGCCATATTATACTGAAGGTTATTGCCAATCACTTTCCCATCAACCCAATAGAAATAGATCTGTATTTGGGTTTTGCCATCAACGCTGGATTTGGTTTTTCTCACTTTGTACAATTCTGAGTCGTTGCCAGGGATGTGTAATGACCTGATAGGGGCGTTGTAGCTTCTTTTCCTGTTAATTTCAACTTTGTTTAGTTTATTTTGACTGGAGAAACTTCCGGAAAAAACGCTGAGCTGATCACCATCATCGTTTCTGTAGAGAAAGGATTGGGTGAAGTCTGGTCTTTCCCTGCTGCCTCCGGGATAGGGCTCTTCTGATTCTTCACCTCTCCATTCACCTAAATGAGCGGGAAAATGTTTGAAATGATTATAGTTATTATCAACAGAGAACAGCCTATCGATAGCACCTGTAAGCATGAGCATAACGATACACCATACAAAGGTGAAAAGAGAGAAGGGTTTTGCATTTCTGGATTTTTCAATTTTGAGATTTCTGTTTTTCTCTTTAGCTGAAAGAATCGATATAATGGTGATAACCGCAACAATGCCCACAGGATACATTATGGGAAGAAGCAATATTTCGTATGGTCCGTGTACATGTTCTCTGTATTCTCCGTAGTTCCAGAACCCGATTGCTGTGATACGTAATGTATTGATTGCAACAGATATGGGGATAAGGGCGAGAATTACAGAAAATCTGTGCAGAGTAGATTTGAGACTGGTGTAGCTTAAAGGGATAGTGAAAGCGGCAAGCGCAATAAGCTGATTAATCCCTGAACACCAGGGCGCGACATCGAGAACAACATGGGGAAGGTAAAGTGATATCCCCTCATACGCTATATCAAGTCCGCTAATCGAGAGAATATAGGCGGATCCATACGCAGCCGCCAATTGCAACGGTTTCTGGAAATAGATCACAAGCAACTCTGTTGCAATCAGAATCGTTACAAGGTATGAACAAATCCAGGCTCCGCACATTCCTCTTCTCTGACCCTGTAAGAGAAAAAACATCCCTGCCACAAAAAGAAAGGGGGATGTTTCGATAAGAAGACGGTTGAGACTCAGCTGTGAAATGAGGGTGAGAAGGAGTGCAGATAATGTAAGGACGATACCGGTTGGAATTGTAGCTTTTGTGAATTTGCTGTTCCGCAGCTCCCGGCGCTTTGCCCACACCATATAGGCTGCAAAGATAAGGATAAGCGGTTTCCAGCTTTTTTCGAAAAACCTGTAATATATTAGTTGTAAGGAATCTAAGTAGATGTAAGCGAAAAGCAAACTGACCATGAGTGAAGGGAGCAATTTCTGCAATATTGCTGTATTCATTTTTATACCCTTTTAAATCACGATTGACTCTACTTACTAAAAGCAGAAAATATGCCGTATTGGCAGAGAAAGCTGCTGAGTTTGCGGCTGAGAATTAGATGTTAATGTATCTTGTGCCACTTGGAAAAATTCAACAGCCGTATTTGTTGAAAACCTGGTCAGTAGAATTGCTTTGGTTTAAAACCTGATACCAAAAACTATTTTGTATCTGTGTTAGAAATCGAGCTGCCCGAAAAGCAGCTGTTCCCAGAGAAATGGAAGATTATATGGAAAACAAAACCGTTATAGAAACTGAACGCCTGATACTGAGGCATACAGAAAAAAGCGATGCAAACGAAATGCTTAAACTCTTTTCCGATCCTATTGCGATGACATACTTTCCGGATGTCAAAGATATCGATGGAGTATTGGAGTGGATAGAATTTATCCAGTCATGCTATGCGTCAGAAGGCTACGGTTTTTATACTGCAGTTCGAAAAGAGGATCAAAAAATAATTGGCTATTGCGGACTGATACTTCAGAAGGATGTAGACGGAAAGGACGAAACAGAGATTGGATACGCCCTTATAAGAGATTTCTGGAAAAACGGATACGCTTCCGAAGCGGCGATTGCCTGCAGGAAATACGGTTTTAATGTACTGGGTAAAGAAAAACTTATATCTCTTATCAGACCAGACAACTGTGCATCGATTGAGGTCGCCCTCAAAAACGGCCTTCAATGGGAGAAGGATATTCACCGGTGGGATTATACTCACAGTGTTTATTCTGTAAAAAAAGAGGCTTGTTAACAATTAATTCTCCGTAAGTCAGTCATCTGTCTTGAAAAAATGATGTTTGGTGATAAATGTAAAGATTTGCCCTGCAAAAGAACTGTGCAGCTATGCTTTATCCCCGCCTTTTAGTCGCGACTTAATTTTACCTTTTGCAGTGGCTATTTTGTCTGCTATATCAGATCCAATTCCATACATACACGGAATGATCATCAGAGTTGTGAGGGTAGAGAAAAGCAATCCGAATATAATCGTTGAAGCCATAGGTCCCCAGACCGGCGAAACACCTCCCACTCCCAGTGCAGTTGGAAGAAGCCCGCCGATTGTGGTTATTGAGGTAAGCATTATGGGACGCAATCTTACCCTTACAGCCTCCAGCACTGCCTGCATCGTATTTTCGTACTCTTCGTCTCTTTTGTTGATAAAGCTGATAAGGACAATGGAGTCGTTTACCGCAATTCCTGCAAGAGCAACTCCCGCATACATAACTGTAGAAGAAAATGGAGTGCCGGAAATGAAGAGAAAAATAACTACTCCGGCAAATGCAAATGGAATGGAGAACATCAGCAGCAATGGTTGTGTGTATGACTTGAATAGTGTACCCATAATTACATACATCAAAAATATACCAACCAGAAACAGCCTGAGGATATCAGAAATGATCTCCTGAAATTCTTCGAATTCTCCACCCGGTTCGAGTGTGACATTTGGATATCGGGGAGCGATCTCGGTATTGTAATAGGAGATAATCTCCTGGTTTATTTGGGTCAGATCAACATTTCCATGTATCTGTGCAGAGACGGTAATAAATCTTCTGCCATTTCTTCTTCGGATTGAGGCAATATCTGTAGTGTCGATAATAGATGCAACGGTAGAGAGGGGGATCATTTCTCCCTGAGGTGATGGGATGTTGATGGAATTGAATCTGAATGCACTGTTTATTTCATCCTCATCAATTACCACAATTACATCAATATCTTCATTGCGGTCGAAAATTGTGGTAGCCGTGACTCCGTCGAAAATGGAGTTCAGGTATGTACCGATATAAGAAGCGTTTAGTCCCAGCCGTGAAGCGTTTTCCTGGTTAACACTGACGAAAAGTTCCGGTGTACCTTTTTCAATGTTATCCTTTACGTTAAAGAGCCGGTCTGGTTGCTGCTCCATATATCTTGTCACCTCTTCTGCCACATCAAAAAGGTCTTCATAACTGTCTGAGAAAAATCTCAGTGTAACCGGATCATCAACAGGCGGCCCCTCCTGAATCGTTCGGAACCGTACATTTTCGGCTCCTGCAATCCAGCGCGACTTTTCTTCGATTCTGTTCATTACTTCTGTAACCGGTACGATTCTACCCTCTTCACGCTCAGGCAATTCCACAATGATCTGCCCCAAATTGTCAAGGGTTGTAGCCCCAAGACCCCGGCCACCCTGACCTATGACTGACAGCACCGAACGCAATGTTCCATCCTCAAGGTAGGGGTGAAGGACAGTTTCAAATTCTTGCACTGTGGATAAGGTTCTGTGTCTTGGAGTACCGGGAGGCATCTCTATTTCAATAAAAAAATAGCTGTACTCTTCGCCTGCAAACAAATCCTGCTGTACAAAATTGAGAATAACAGCTGAAAACAGCAGAAATATAAAACCGATCCCTATTGCCACATATCGGTGATGGTAGACTCGTCTGAGAATTCTGCTCCAAAGGGATTCGATCTTTAAAAAAAATCTCTTTTCCTCTTTGGTTTTTGAGCTGCTCCAGTGTGCAAAATGTGAAGGCAGAAGAAGTAAGGCTTCGAAATTTGAAGCCAGCAGTGCAATCGTTACAACCAGTGGGATTACTCTGAGAAATCTCCCAATCAGACCCGGTACAATCATCAGCGGTAAAAATGCCGCTATAGTGGTGAGTGTTGCGGAAACAACAGGAGAGAAAACTTCATCGGTACCCCTGATCGCAGCCTGCTCCGGTGAAAGCCCCTCCTGTCTAACCCGGTAACAGTTCTCAATTATTACAATTGCATGGTCAACAATCAAACCCAGCACGAGAACAAGTGCAAACAAGGAGTTGCTGTTAAGGGTATCACCGGTGATTTCCAGTACTATAAAAGTAATTGCGAAGGTTATCGGTATACCCAAACCGATTATAAACGAATTACGAATCCCCACAAAATACCAGAGTACGAGGATAAGCAGAACAAATCCAAACACTGCATTAGTGACCAAAACATTTATGCTGCTTCGTATCCTTACAGTGGCGTCGTTAATGAAAGTAATCCTGAGTCCCTCTTCCAATCCAGGTTTGAACTCCTCAACCAACTGCCTGATATCATCCACAACATCAACAGAAGACGCCCCTGTGATTTTTGATATTTGAAGGTTTGTCGCAGGTTCAAAATTAAAGCGGGCAACAGGACCAGTCGGAGAAAGAGCTTCGCGTACATCTGCTACATCTGACAGACGAACCAAACCCATTTCAGGCGTTTGCTGACGTACGATTATGTCCCCGAAATCTTCCGGCCTCGTTTTTTCTTCAACAGTACGTACCAGATACTGACGTCTGGGGGTTTTCAGAAAACCCGCCGGCATTCTCACATCAGCACCGCTCACAGACTGAACCACTTCGTCTATCGATAACCTGTAAGATTCAAGAGCACTCTGATGCGCATTAATACGGATCTGCCGCTCAGGTGCTCCGGTAAGAGTCACCATAGACACTTCGGGTAATGAGGTAATCTCATCCCGCAATCTTCTGACTTCGGTCACAAGAGTTACGGAATCTACTTCTCCGTGTAACACAGCTTCTATTACAGGAAGAAAATCTTCACTTGAAAAATCTGTCAGTGTTGGTTCAAGAGCTCCATCAGGAAGCTCAACTCTCCCAAACCTGGTTTGGGCTTCGCTATACAGCCCTACAAACTCCTCTCTTGAGATCCCCTCCTCGAACTGTATCTGTATGGTGGCAATCCCTTCCTGAATAATAGTCTGGACCTCCCGAACGCTGCGGAGGCCATCCATCTCATTTTCCACCGGTATGGCCACTGATCTTTCTATGTCAAAAGGAGAAGCCCCGGGGTAGGGAACACTTATGATTACCCAGAAAAATGGTACATCACTGAACTGTTCCTGAGGAAGCCGCTGTACACTCTGATAGCCAAGCACTAGTATACTGATCATCAGAATATTTATGAGAACGGGATTTTTAACAGAAAATGATCCTACACTCACTGCCAGTCTCCACTTTCGCCGATAACTTCAATATTGACACTGTCACCATGATCGATTGTTGTTGTTCCGGATGTAATCACAGTATCACCAACTGAAACGCCACTTCTTACCTCTGCAATATCACCCATCCTTCTTCCAAGTCTTATATCTGTTCTTTGGGCTGTATGAGAGCTGAAGTGGTATACGGAGAATTTGTCATTGTTTCTGATCAGTGCTGCGGATGGAATTAGCAGAACTGAATCTGCTTCGGTCGTTCTTATTCTCACATTTGCACTCATACCTGAGCGGATACGGGAATCGTTGTTGTCAAACTCTACGACTACCGGATAACTTCCACTTGCTGGTCTTGCCCCCGCTGAGACAGCTTTTACAATACCATGGAAAACAGAATCGCCCTGAATCGCAGGTACAGCCACCTGTGCGTCTGCACCTGCCTGAATCAGCCCTATTTCTTTTTCGCCAACTGCTAAATTTATCCGAAACTTGGATTTGTCGATTATCCTGGCTACCAGGGACCCGGGACTGATATAGTTGCCCAGAGATATCCCCTGCTCCTTTGATGCGACTTCTCCTTCAATGGGAGAGCGTACCCGGGTGTTTTGAAATCTCTGCCTTGCTGCCTCAAAAGAAGATCGTGCACCACTGTAGGCACTCTGCGCTTCCTCATATTCACTGCGGGATAGTATGTTTTGCTCAAAGAGGCGCCGGGAAGCCTGCAGATTCAGTTCAGCTGCTCTTAGCTGCTCCTGAGCCTGATTCATTGCAAACCTTGCCTCATCTCTGTCAACGGAGACAAGTACACTGTTTTTCTCTACCCTGTCACCAATTTCAAAATTATCAAACAGTATTACACCTTCCGTTTCAGAGATCACCGTCACTTCATTTCTTCCTGCAATAACTCCCGATTTTTCAAGCCAGGGATTAAAAATCCCCCTCCTCAGGATAACTCCTTCAACTGTGGAGGGATTTGTTCCACTTTGTTGCTGATCTGTACTACCTTCCTGATTATTACAGGATATCAGAATGAAAATCACCGATATAAAGATGATGCTTTTCATGCAATCCGGTTTCATTTACGACTCTTTTCTCTTGTAAATATTTATGGGTTGGGGAATGGTTTGAGCGTTCCTGCTGCCCTTTCAAATTCATACCTGTTGATAATTGCATTGGCCATACCTGAAAGGTAAACCATCTCTGCGGATTCCAGTTGTACTCTGGTATCGAGCAAATCAAGTATACCCACTACCCCCGCCTCATACCTCAGCTCCATCATTTCTAAAGTCTTCTCCATCAGCTCCAGTCTGCTGCGTGCGGCCTCCACTTCAAGAACCGCACTTTCAAACGACATTTCTGTTTCTAAAACTGAAGCTCTTGTATTTTCAAGCAACTGCTGATAAGTGGTTTCCATAGTGGTGTGCTGATTTCGCGCTGCACGGTAATCGAAATATCTTTGTCCTCCGGCAAAGAGATCCAAATCCATTCTTATCCCATATCTCCAGAACCCCTCCTCCTGAGGAAAAAAGTTATCATCAGGAAGCCAGTCATATTGGAAAAAAGCATTGATACGTGGCAGAAACGGGGTCAGCGCCAGCTGAACGGTTCTGCGGCTTACACTGAGCTCTTCACGGGCGGCTAAAACAGAAGGATTTTCCTCAACTGAAACGGGTGAAGGGGGCTGGATTTCCCCATACAGCTCTTGTAGCAGATTTTTATCCTGCAGCTCAAAAGGTACCCTTCTTGTTACAGGCTCCCCGATTGCAAAAAGCAACTGAACAAGGGCGCTCTGAGCATTTACCCGTGACTGTGCTATGTCTGCTCTGCGCTCAAAAACCTCACCCTGCCAACGCAACAGTTCACTTTCTGGCAACACACCCTCTTCAAAACGTATCCTTGCCCTTTCAAGACTCCCTTCCACCCACTGGAGGCCGAGACTGTCTATCCTCATCTGCTCTTTTAGTATGATTGCATTGAGGTAAAGGGAACGAATCTGAAGAAGCATATCCTGCTTTGTTTCCTCTACCCTGTGACGGAGTGCCGATAGAGTGTTTTTTGCCATAAGGGTACTGACAATCTCTGCTCCGGAGTTGAAAATTGGCTGGGTTACTGAGAGCTGGTGCTGGAATCCGTCCTGGGCAAATAATCCCGGCTGGGCACCTGGTACACCAATCTCCCCGGGTGTTCCGTTGGGAGGCGGTATATCAATGTCTTCAGCCTGTATCCAGTTTGTAGAGAATGAGACGTTCGGCAGAAAAGAAGCAAGTGCGCTATAGCGTTCCCATCTGGCAGATTCCTGTTCGAATTGCGAAATGAGGAGCTGGTAGTTGTTTTGCAGCCCGCGCTGTTCTGCTTCCGGCAGAGTGAGAAAATGTTCTGCAACTCCAGCCTGAAATGACAAAAAAATTGAAAATAGCATGTATAAGACTGGCTTTTTCATCATAGGTTAATCCGTCTAAACAATGCTGAAACGGTTTGGCGGGATTTAGTAATGCAAGAGTTATGCCGGGAAGTGGGGGGAGAGTATGTGTGTGAAGAATAACTGGTGGAATCAAAACAAAAGAACTCCACCAGTTTGCAGACTTACAAAAAAAATTTTATTCCTGACCCCGGTTGCTCATCACAAGAGGCTGACCCGTTGTCTGAAGGACATCTCTCCATAAAGGACTTTCCGGGTCGATACTGTTCTTCTGGGAAACAGCAAGCTCAATTGGGATGTGAACGAAATTGTTGTTGATAAGGCTAATCAGCATTCTGCTTTTTCCTGCCATTGCCGCATGAACTGAATTGGTGCCCAGACGGGTGCAGTAAACTGAGTCGATGGGGTTAGCGGGAGTTGATCGAATGATATAGGAGGGGTCGATATATTTAAGGTTAATATCGACATTTTGTTTTTTGAAATACTGGGTAATCTGGTTTTTAAGAAAGATGCCGATATCACCAAGTTTGATATTCCCCGAAGCGTCTCTTTCTACAGGCTCTCTGTCGAGCAGTTCCTGTCCTGCCCCCTCAGCCACAACGATAAGTGCATGATTTCTTGTTTCCAAACGTCTGTGAATCAGGGAAAACAACCCGTTTTCCCCCTCCAGATCAAAAGGAACTTCCGGTACCAGTACAAAGTTGACATCATTGCTGCCCATAGCTGTGTAGGCAGCGATAAAGCCTGATTGTCGCCCCATCAGTTTTACAATCCCGATCCCGTTGGGGGCATCGTGTGCCTCGACATGGGCACCATGCACAGCTTTAACTGCTTCGCTGACCGCAGTTTCGAAGCCAAAGGATTTCTGTATGAAGCTTAGGTCATTGTCTATGGTTTTTGGAATACCTATGACTGATATGGCAAGACCACGCCTCTGTGCCTCCCGGGCAATATCCAAAGATCCCTTTTGGGTACCGTCACCGCCGATTGTAAAAAGCACATTGATTCCGTTCTTTTCGAGTGAATCGACGATTTGGGCAGTTCTGTCACCGTGTCCCCGGGAAGAGCCCAGAATAGTTCCGCCCATTCTGTGTATGAAACCAACTGTTTTGGGGTTTAGTTCTATGAAAGGCTCCTCGTTTTCAGGCATAAACCCCTGATACCCAAACCTCACACCAGAAATTCGCCTCACACCATATTGGTGCCACAGACTCATAACGATTGACCGGATTACATCGTTGAGTCCGGGACAGAGCCCTCCGCAGGTGGCGATTGCAGCATGCACCCTCGAAGGATCGAAAAAGAGGTGTTTTCTTGGACCTGCTTTCTCGATTAGATTTTCTCTTCTGAAAGTAACGGTGTCGCCGGGCTGGTAATGGGGGTCATTGATGATAAATTCTTCATCACTTACGTAATTGGCGATCATATCACCCGTTACGGTGGAAAGGTTAAGCGGTGATGGATACCTGCACTCTCCAAGAGTGGGTATGGTAAAATCATATGATTCTGTCATTTTCTTGTATCCTCTGTTTAGGTATCTTAAAAACAAGTTACGTTACATGTCTTTACATGAGATTATTTGCAAAATCTCAACCCCAAGAGGTAAACTAAGGCTCAAGGGAACCCCCCCAAAAAACAAAAAGAGTGCCAATTACCTGGCCCTGCGCTCCACACTCATGGCATGGTGTACGAAATTCTCCTCTCTGGCAAAAACAGAAACCAGTGAAGCCACATTGTTCAGACCTGAAGAGCTTATCTGCGCAACTGAAATCCTTTTCTGGAAACTTTCCACCCCAAGGGGCGAGGCAAAACGGGCCGCACCGTTTGTCGGAAGAACGTGATTTGTTCCGATCATGTAATCTCCAAGAGCCACGGGGGTGAACGGGCCGAGAAAAACCGCAGATGCATTGGTGATTTTGCTCATATCCTTTGAAGCGGTTTTGGTTATAATCTGAAGGTGCTCCGGAGCTATACGGTTTGAAAGCTCTATACTCTCATCCCTTGATGCGGTTGTAAAAACCGTGATTGCATGGGGTGGAAGTTTGTCAAGTGTCTTTTTTACCGGTGAGATGGCGGCCTCCTCAACCACCGCACTGGCGACCTCTTTGGCAAATGAGTCACTTTCAGTTATACAGATCGCGGTTTCATCCCCGCTTCCATGTTCTGCCTGTGCCAGAAGATCAAGAGCTACCCACTGGGGATCAGCGGTTTCGTCTGCTATCACTACAACTTCACTGGGCCCTGCAACAGAATCAATGTCCACCTTACCATATACCATCCTTTTTGCTGTCTGGACGTATGCATTTCCCGGTCCCACAATTTTATCCACTGCAGGAACCGATTTTGTCCCGTAGGCAAGAGCCCCCACTGCATGGGCTCCGCCGATTCTGTACACTTCACCCACTTTCAGGTAATCAAGAGCGTAGGCAATAGCAGGATCAAGATCCCCTCTGACGGGAGTCACCGCTGCGATCTCCCTCACCCCGGCAAGACGTGCGGGTATTACACTCATAAGTACGCTTGAAGAGTAAGCGGTGTAGCCCCCCGGTATGTATACCGCTACCCTCTGCAGTGCTCTGATTTCCTGGCGAAGAGTACCCTCTGCGGTTTTGTGAGTAAATGTTTTGCACCCTTGATTGCGGTGGTAGGCTTTGATTCTTTTCGCTGCTTCACGAATCGCCCGTTTGAGTTTTGGGGATACCAGTGCGGCCCGTGTCTTTATCTCTTCTGGACTGATTCTGATATTTCTACCTGAGATCGTTACACCGTCGAATTTCTTACAGTACTCAAACAGTGCCTTGTCACCCCTTTTTTGGATATCCCTGAGTATGGTTTCAACAGTTGCGCTGACCTGGTCATCTCTTCTCTGGCGTGCGCTTTCAATCTGTTTAAGAAATTTTATACCTGCCGGGCTGTTTACCTTAACAATGGGAATGCTTCTCTGCCGTGACATTACAATCTCCTGTTTGGTTACGGAATGTGAATCTATTAAGATACTTTTCACACCTGTTTTGGGCAAGAAGGATTCGAAATGCGGAACAAAAGAATCGGACTGTTTCAAAACGATGTATTAACGGGTCAGATAGTTTTGAAGCTCTGAAGCCTTCGCTCTGATAATCCCAAACACCCAGTTTTCCAGATTAAGGATTGGTATTTAGAAGTAAAGAAAGACTTAAAAACGGTATAATTGAATCGGTGGAAAGAGCAGAATCAATTGTGAAATTGTAAAAGAACTGAAATGGACAGAAGATATTGAGTTTTTTGTAAGATGTGTCCGGGTTGACAATAAAGAGGCGGGTTTTACCCCTGAAATCCGGGTGATAAGTTGAAGCTGGGAGCTTGTGTATCATTATTTTTTTCCTTCCGGTTACAAACTGAAAATCAGCTCTGTGGCATTCTTATCCTAAGAGCAAGCCAATGCCGGGTCAGGATAGACCAAACCCACTGTAACCTTTTCGCTTCGTAGGGACCCGGGGTGGTCTGGGGGAAAATGTGGTGCATTTACGTTTTGCTTTGGGGTTGCATAACAGATATAGTCGCTGTACATGTTTTCTTTCCATTTCTCCATGGACAGAGCTTATTTTTCATAATTAAAACCCCTCAATCCAAAAATCACCGGAAGAGATATGTTCCGGCATAATTGTAAGGAGTTATCCATGGCCAGGAAAAGCGCCTCATCCAGTGCAGATACAGAAAACAAAAATAAAAACAGTGTTATAGAACAGGCAGTAAGTCAGATAGAGAAGATGCATGGCAAGGGTTCCATAATGCGTCTTGGGACTCAAAGCCTTGAGACAAATATCCCTGTCATCTCTACCGGTTCAATTTCGCTTGACACCGCTTTGGGGGTGGGAGGTTTTCCCAAAGGGAGGATAATCGAAATTTACGGCCCTGAATCATCGGGTAAAACCACCGTTGCACTTCAGGCCATTGCAAATGCCCAGAAAAAAGGTGGTATTGCGGTACTCGTTGATGCGGAGTACGCCTTTGATGCAACATATGCCAGAAATCTTGGAGTGGACATAGACAATCTGCTGGTTTCTCAGCCAGATACCGGAGAGCAGGCTCTTGAGATTGTTGACACTCTCGTTCGCAGTGGTGCTATAGATATAATTGTAATAGACAGTGTGGCTGCGTTGGTTCCCGCAGCAGAGATCGAAGGGGAGATGGGTGACAGCCATATGGGGCTTCAGGCGCGTCTTATGTCTCAGGCTCTGCGAAAACTCACCGCCTTGAGTTCCAAGTCAAAAACCTGTCTGATTTTTATCAACCAGCTGCGTATGAAAATTGGCGTGATGTTTGGGAACCCTGAAACCACCACCGGTGGTAATGCTCTGAAATTTTACTCATCTGTCCGTATAGACATCCGGCGCATTGCAGCAATCAAGGATGGTGACAGTGTGGTTGGAAACCGCACCCGGGCAAAAGTGGTGAAAAACAAAGTGGCACCACCGTTTAAAGAAGCAGAGTTTGATATTCTCTACGGAAAAGGGATCTCTGTTGAAGGGGACATTCTTGACCTTGGCGTTGAACTGGGAGTCGTTGATAAAAGTGGAGCATGGTTCTCCTACGAGGGTGAGAGATTGGGTCAGGGAAGAGAAAAAGCCAGAGAGTTCCTTAAGGAGAACAAGGATATACTCAAAAACATAGAAACCAAAGTACGAGACATATGTCAGGCTAAAAGATCATCAATGGCACCGGTGCCTGAAGAAGTCTCGGAGCTGACTGAATAGATTTTTTCTGGAACCTTATGTCTCTGACCCGTGCGGGCCAGGGGCTTTGCAGCACTTAAGAAGCGATGCTTCTTTCCGTTTATTATCTGTCACATTTTCCCGGGCCGTATTCATAACTATGAAATCTTCAAAACAAATACGCAGTGAATTTATAGAATTTTTCACCCAGCGAGAACACCTCTTTGTCCCAAGTGCACCTGTAATACCTCAGGATGATCCCACCCTGCTTTTTACCAACGCGGGTATGAATCAGTTCAAGTCCATTTTTCTCGGCGACAATCCGAGAAAACTAAAAAGAGCTGCCAACTCCCAGAAATGTATGAGGGTTTCAGGAAAACATAACGATTTGGAAGAAGTGGGACGGGATCACTATCACCATACTTTTTTCGAAATGCTTGGGAACTGGTCCTTTGGTGATTACTATAAGAAAGAGGCAATTGTATGGGCATGGAAACTCCTGACAGAGGTGTGGAAACTCCCAAAGGATCGGTTGTTTGTCACTATACATGAAAGTGACAGCGAAGCTGAAGAGATCTGGAAAAATGAAACAGATATCGCGCATAGCAGGGTGATGCGGTTTGGGGATGAGAGCAATTTCTGGGAAATGGGAGAAACCGGACCGTGTGGCCCATGTTCAGAAATCCATTTCGATACAGGAGACGAAACCAGCAGGGATAAAACATTCAGTGATCCGGTTTTGGGGGTGAATGGGCAAAATGACAGATACCGGGAGTTGTGGAATCTGGTTTTCATTCAGTACAATCGCCAGAAAGATGGTTCGCTAACCTCTTTGCCTCTGAAGCATGTGGATACCGGGATGGGGTTTGAGCGTATAGTGTCGGTTATTCAGGGCGTAGAGTCAAACTATGATACAGATCTGTTTATGCCCATAATAAACAAGCTGGAGTCAATGAGCGGTAAAAAATATGATTGTGGTCCGGGTGGAACACCTTTCAGGGTTATTGCAGATCACATCCGCTCACTTGTTTTCGCTGTAACTGACGGAGCGTTTCCTTCAAATGAAGGCAGGGGGTATGTGCTGAGAAGATTATTGCGGCGCGCCTATCGCTTTGGACGGGAACTGGGCCTTAAAGAACCCTTTCTTCATAAACTCGTGCCAACAGTTATAAATGTTATGGGAGAGGCTTATGAAGAGATCTCCCAGCGCAGCTCATACCTTGAGGAGGTTATTTTCTCCGAAGAGCAGCGCTTTGATGCCACTCTGGAACAGGGCTTGGAAAAATTTAATCAGATGGTTGAAAACACCACAAAAAAGAAAGAACGCACCCTCTCAGGCAAAGATGTCTTTGCTCTTTATGACACGTACGGGTTCCCCATGGATCTTACCCGCCTGATGGCGTCCGAAAAAGGTTTGTCCATCGATGAAGCCGCTTATACAAAGCTTATGGATAAGCAGAAAGAACGGGCACGGGAAGCGCGCAAGGGAGATGAAAGTGGCCTTACTCCTGAAGGCTGGACCGAACTGAAGCCTGCAACCGGAACCGAGTTTATAGGATACAATCAGTACCAGAGTGATATAAATGTTTGCAGATATAAGAGGGTGGAGGATGAGGAGGGGAAACCTTCTTATCTTCTCATAATGGATAAAACACCGTTTTATGCAGAATCCGGAGGTCAGGTTGGCGATAAAGGCTTACTGCGGACCGCTGAAGAAAAGGAACTCAGTGTCACCGACACCTTTAAGTGGAATGAACTTGTAATTCACAAGGCTGTTGCCCCATCTCCCCTTTCTCAGGATGAGTTTTCAAAGCCGTTTCATGCTCAGATCGATGCCGAGATACGGGCATCGCTCAGACGCAATCATACTGCCACACATCTGCTTCAGTCTGCGCTGCGTCAAGTTTTAGGTGACCATGTTCAGCAGTCCGGATCCCGTGTGGATCATAAAGGGCTGCGGTTTGATTTTACTCATTTCAAAGCTCTCGGCAGCGAAGAGATAAAGGCTATAGAGCATCTGGTCAATAACTGGATAATGATGGATCTGCCGGTTACAACAGAAATCAGGAGTGTTGAAGAGGCAAAAGCAGAGGGGGCTATCGCACTTTTTGGAGAAAAGTATGGGGATAAAGTGAGAGTGGTAACAATAGATCCGCTCTCAAAAGAACTCTGCGGAGGAACCCATGTTCCATCGACTGGTCAGATAGGACTGTTTCATCTGGTAAATGAAGAGAGTGTATCTGCGGGTATAAGGCGTTTGAGTGCGATTACCGGTTCTGAGAGCGTCAGTTACCTTCTGAAAAAGGAATCTCTCTTTTCTGAATTATCATCACTTCTCAAAACAGGTGAAAACCGGGTTGTGGACAGGGTCAAAAACCTGCAGGATACCGTTAAGCAGCTGGAATCCAAAATTAAATCCCTCATGGCGGCTCAGGCATCCCGGTCTGCAGAAGAATTGTTCAGAGAAACGGAGAAAAGCAGTGAGGGATACTCTTTTGCAGTGAGAAATCTCGGTGAGATGGATAAAGATTCCTTCTCAAGATACTCAGATGCCATTTCAGATTATATAAAGGAGCGTAGTCTCGCTGACAGGGTGATTGTGATAGCTGCAAAAGTGGAAGGCCGCGCCATGTTGGCCGCTGCAGCGGGTAAGGATGCGGTATCAAAGGGCGTTCATTGTGGCGAGCTGGTAAAGGCTGCTGCAAAATTTACTCAGGGCGGTGGTGGAGGTAATCCAGTCAGGGCTCAGGCTGGTGGAAAAAATCCTGCAGGTATAGCAGATGCACTTGAGCAGGCAGAGAAAATCTTATCCAAAAAGGGATGAATATGAAAATTGGTTCTTTCCTTCAGTCGGTTCTTGGAAAGTGTTCAGAGAACAAGCGTATGTACTGGGTTTTGCTTGATCCGGATGATTTCACCATAGAAGAGGCCAAAGAGGTCTCCAGTGAGGCGCAGAGAAACGGTGTCGATGCGATTCTTGTGGGGGGAAGTCTTCTTCATTCAAACCACTTTGACCTCTTCATACAAACACTTAAACAGTCGGTGAACATTCCGGTGGTCATTTTTCCGGGAGATTCTGCACAGCTTTCTTCTCATGCCGATGCCCTTCTTTATCTTTCCCTGATCTCAGGGCGAAATCCGGTAAATCTGATCGGTGAACATGTTAAGGCTGCGCCCCTTATAAGACAAACCAAACTGGAGCCTGTAGCCACTGCGTATATGCTGGTTGAGAGCGGGGCTGTGAGTTCTGTGGAGTTTATGAGCAACACCCGTCCCCTGCCAAGAACAAAACCAACCATAGCTGCTGCTCATGCACTTGCAGCTCAGTATATGGGAATGAAAGTTGTGTATCTTGAAGCGGGAAGTGGTGCTCCGATGCCTGTTCCTTCTGATATGGTCAAAGCTGTTCGCTCCTATGTGGATATTCCCATAATCGTGGGAGGTGGTATCAGAGATGCTGCTACTGCAAGGGAAAAGCTGGAAGCGGGGGCGGATATAATCGTAACCGGCAATATCATTCAACAGAAGAATGGTATCTCTGTGATGCAGGAGATTGCTTCGATGGTGAAATCTTTTAAATAAGCTCTGCATATTAAAGCTGTTAAAGGTCTGATGGTTCCAAATTTGCTGTAACTTTATTCTAATATCTCCCCGTGCTTAAAATTATAATCGGCGGCAGTTTAACCGTAATATTTATAAAGCTAATATTTTCAGAGGGCAGAGTTATGAATACTACTATAATGATTACGGATTCAACCGGAGCTCTTGAGAGAGAGATAGTTTCTCAGATCATTAACACTGGCAACTGTGTCAGAATCGCCGCAAAACATGTGCTCGAGGCAGAAAAATTTGCTGAGGAGTGCCCTGTTGTTCACCTCGACTTCAATAACCCCGACACCTATGGTAAAGCGCTGGAAAATGTAGACTCGATTTTTCTGGGTTTACCCATGAACCAACCCCAACAGCATGAAATTATCCTGCCCTTTATAGAAATCGCAAAACAGCGGGGTGTGAAGCATATAGTGGGAATGGGTACAGTGGGGGAAAGTGATGATTCGCCTTTGATGATTGCCGAAAGGTGTATGCAGAATTGTGGCCTGAATTACACTATTATCCGCCCAAACATCTCGATGCAGAGTCTAAAGGACATGATTGGCGAAGGTGTGCGGAGGGATTCTGCGATCTACCTGCCGGGTAACGGGGCAAAAATATCCCTTGTCGACTCAAGAGACATTGCCGAAGCAGTGGCAAAAATTCTCCTAAACGGAAAACACTCAGATAAAATCTACGTGTTTACGGGCGCAGCTGCCCTCAGTGCCAGTGAGATAGCTTCCATATTGTCAGAGGTAACAGAACGTGAGATTGTGTATAAACCAGTTTCACATAATCAGGAATGGCAAATGCTTCTTGACAGAGGGTGGGATGAGGTGAATATCGAACTAAGCATCGGTCTGTATGAAATCGCACGTCATGGATGGTGTGAAAAAGTAACCCCCGATCTCAGAGATGTACTTGGCAGGGAACCTGTCTCATTTAAAAAATTCGCAAGAGATTTCAAAAATGACTGGTTCTGATTGTGAGAGTTGTGTTAAGACAAATCTCTTTTCAGAGGTATCCCTATACTTGCGGTACAACCCGGTGATTCAATATTGTTGCTGAGATAGAGATGCCCCTTGTGAGTTTCAATTATATGACGGGCTATACCCAGACCCAGCCCGGTACCCGATTTCCTGGTTGTGAAGAATGGCTCGAAAGCCCTGCTTTTTATCTCCTCCGTTACTCCTACACCCTGGTCAATTACATAAAGATGAACCATCTTTTCATCTTTTTCCACGATTAAAGAAATTTCCTCGCCATAATGACTGTGTAAACTGGAGTTTTCAAACAGATTGACCAACACCTGCTGAATCCTGATATAATCCCCATGTATCATGAGTTCAGCACCATCTGATCTGTTAATAAAATTCACCGAAGATGAACCGGCAGTTGGGGCCTTGTTCCAAAAATCAACTGTGGCAGCGCACAGGAAAACAAGATCAATTTCAATATGGTTTGCCTGATTCTCCGGCTTGCCCAATTCTATGAGGTCTTTCATGAGCCGGTTGATCCGGTCAACCTGAGTATTTATATACGTCTGATATTGTTCAAGAATTTCGGTTTTTTCAATATCCTGAAAAAGAGCTTCCAGTAAAGCGGTTATGGCATTGAGAGGGTTTCTGATTTCGTGGGCAAAACCCGATACAAGCGGTGCAAGCACTTTTATCTCCTGTTCATTGGGTCGGAGATGCTCCATTTTACATTTCAGGTTGTCTTTAAGGAGCTCTAATTCTTCGAGCAGTTTATATTGATTATAGAGTACTTTGTCTATAGATTCGGGGGATGAGTTTTTATCCATTTTTTTTATATTTGATAAGGTGTTAAGGGTTTAAATTGCTAAATATAAATAACCTTGCTTCTTTGTGTAAACAAAATGACATAATATTTTACAACAGTCATTGGGATTTGGTTTTTTGGAAAAAAAATTCTATCACAACCAGACTACAAGTCCCTCAAATCAAAGCAGGAAAACATGGGTTTACAACACATTTTCTGCTTCTTCAGTATCGGGGAGTAATTCTTTTTTTCTAATTTTGCCGTTGTTTGATTTTGGCAGGAAATTTCTGATTTCGATTTGACCAGGTACCCTTGATCGTTCAAGTCTCTCTGAGCAGAATTTTTTCAGTTCATCCGGGGAGATTTCCCTGCCTTTTTCAAACACTACAAACGCCTTTATGCCGTTTCCAAGGATTTTATCGGGCACACCCACAACTGCAGCTTCCGTTACACCCGGACATTCGTAAATTACATCCTCAATTTCTTTTGGGCTTACTCTCTCTCCTCCACTTTTAATCACATCATCTTTTCTGGAAATGAAATAGAGAAATCCCTCCTGATCCATTTTAAACAGATCCCGGCTATAAAGGATCATCTCCTGAGGATATATACCCGGTTTAAGCACCTGGGCTGTTTCTTTAGGCTTGTTCCAATACCCTTTCATCACATGGGCCCCTCTGATAACCAGTTCACCGGGCACGCCCGCTTTTTCAATCTTCTTGCCCTGATCATCCACAAGCCACACTTCGGTGTTTGGCATTGCCTTACCTACAGAGAGGGGACGTCTTCCTATTTCCTCGGGAGGGAGATAGGAAACTCTTTTGCATTCTGTTAAGCCGTACATTGAAAAGACTGACGCTCTCGGGAAATATTTCGAAAGGCCTGAGATATGAGAGGGCGCAAGAGCCTGACCCGTGTTGGTTATGTAACGAACAGAAGAAAGATTGTAGGAGCTTAGATTATTCATTCCCAAAATGAGGGATGCCATAGCGGGCACAATCGGCAATCCAGTAATTTTTTCCTTAATAATAGTTTCTATTGCCTTAAATGGATATACGAAAGATTTTTCAAGTACGACTGTGCCACCAAAACTGACTGCCATAAGGACCTGATAGAGACCGTAGTCAAAAGAGAGGGGGAGGTAGTTCAGAATAACATCTTCCGGTGTGTTTTGTAAATAGCGTGTGATTGATTTAACCGCGGTAACCATGTTGAGATGGGTAAGCATAACGCCTTTAGGCTCACCTGTAGAACCGGAAGTGTAGGTAAGTGAAGCAAGGTCTATATCTATGGAGGTGTTGTGGGGTTGCCCCTGTTTGCTTTGGGGGGCAACCACATGATCAAAAGGTAAAATCTCTGTGTTTTCGGTTTCTGAAAAAAAAGTGTCCGTTTCTTGGCTCACTTCTGGCTGTAAAGTTTTGTAATCGGTGATGATTATTCTTAAGAGGTTTTCGCCAGGGTTGATACCTTTTTCTGAATAGTTCCCGGCGAGTGATTTATCGGTCACTAAAAACAAGATATTGCAATCGTTAAGAATGTAGTTGACTTTTTTGCTCTTGGCCTGGGGGTTTATAACGACAAAAACCCCGGAAGCCTTAAGGGTGCCGAAAATAGAGATCACTGCTTCAAGTGAGTTTTCCAAATATATACCTACCCTGTCCTGCTTTTGTAATCCTGCGGCTATAAGGTAGTGAGCAAAGTTGTTTGCCATATTGTTGAGCTGGTGATAATTCACTTTTCTGCCATTGTGTACGATGGCTGTTTTGTTGGGGTATAGGTTTGCACTCGCGTTCAGAAAATCAGAAAGTAACATGCTCATCTCCTCATAGGCTGATTTTTCGGGCTAAACCCATTCAAAAGCTAATTCAATGCCAAAGGCAGGCAGAAAAAAACTGATAATCTGTTCTGGAGAAACTGGTGTTGTGGTGCTGTCCACCGGGCAGCTTACAAATGTCATAGAAACAAACGGTCTGTTTTACAAAGGGGGCCGGAACTAAAATTCTCTGCGACAGCAGAAGATCATTTCCCGCCTGAACAGCAAAGAGTAGAATTCTATAAACGATGTGGAGCTGTTAAATAGTAAGCGCTTGTATTTTTGGTGTGCTTGTGGGTAATAGATGGTTCTGATCTCTTGGTGTTAAGTACGGGTATATTTTTCTATCTGCTCAGGTAATGTGCAAGAAGAAAAAGTACCGGCATCGCCAATCCTGCATGTAATAAAAGATCTCTGAGGAACAGGTTTTTGGATTTCATTTTCATGTAGTCGGCAGTGCGTTTGATGGTTATTATCAGATCTTCAATTTTGTAGGGAATATCCACAATCTCATAGATGCCGTCATCTATGTAGGAGTAGGCGGTTACTTCCCTGGTGCCGTTGGAGAAAATCAGGACTCCGGGGGTACGGTGAGCCATTTTGAAAAACTGTATAAGCCTGTGGGGATATCGGGGCAGCAGATCAGCTTCAATAAGAAAAAGCGAATGACGATGAGTCATAAATAGCCGCATTGCATCGATTCTGCTTGTCGCAATATCTACATTATACCCAAGTTCAGGAAGCAGGGCGTTTAGAGTGTAGCGCAAAGATAAGTCTTTAGCTACAATTATACAGCGGGGCTTTGATACATTTCTTGAGTTCATGCGTTTTTCTTCCGTACTTGCCTGAATTGTTTACTTGGTGCTAATTGTTCTGGTATCACCGTGGTAAAATTTCTTTTTGTTTTGAAGAGAGATGTGCTGCATTTCACGGATAAGCTCTTTAAGAGTTTTGTTTCTCTCTTTCTTTTTAAGGGAGCCGTTTTTATAGATCTCAAGCATCGCAAGTTTTGAATTGGTTTCTGCGGTTACCAGAAACACCGGTCCTTTGACATTATAGGCCAGAAGTTCTGCCTTGGCAAGATCGTTTGTGTGATTTTCAGCAGAGCTGCGTATAACTGCCCCGTGAAGATGTTCGCTTATTTTCTGCGGTACATTCTCTGTTATGGGAAAGAAAACCACATCCCCTCTTCTTTCCTTTTCCAGAACATGGGACAGTACACCCTCCTTGTCGATAACTCCAATCACGGAAGGTCTCTTGAATCCGGAATAGCGCGAATTGCTGATTTTGAGGGCTTTTTTAAATCTGCCGCCAAATCCCAGGCGGTTTAAAAGCAGTATAACCGGAACAGCAAGGTAGAGAGTGAACGGAAGGACCGCGTATAGGGGTAAAAACATCAAAAGAACAGCACCACAACAGAGTGTGAGAGCTGTTATCGACAGAATCAGTGCTGACTGAAAGTGATCGAACCCTTTGAACATAAATCTGTGATGCATATGAGAGTTATCTGCTGCTCCCATACTGCGAATCCTGTAGAGAAAGGGTTTCTGCCTGTCCTTGGCTTTATAGTAGCGTCTGACAATTGTAACCAAAACTTCAACAATTGGTACCCCTGCAATTAAGGGCATGATCAGAACCGAGCGTGGACCTGTGACTTCACGGGCAAGATGGAGTGAGATGATTGCAATCATCCCCCCTAAGAAAAGCGACCCTGTATCGCCCATAAATATTTTTGCAGGCGGTTTGTTGAAAAGAAGAAAACCGACTATCGCTCCGGACAAAATAAGGCAAAGGGACATCATTGCAAAATTCCCGCCTATGCCTGCGATCAGAGCAAGGGTAAAAATCGCAATGAGAGAAATACCTCCGGCTAAACCGTCGATTCCATCTATGATATTAAAAGCGTTAATCAGGCCAAGAATCCAGAAAACAGAAATTATCTGGCTTGCCCACAGGGGGATAACAAAAAGGTCCAATACAGATAAAGGTCCGGGGTGTATTCCAAAGAGATACACCGTACCGACAGCCAAAAGAAGTTCAATAGAGATCTTGTGCCGCACTCGAACATCGAAAAAAATGCTGTCATCGAAAAAACCGAATATCCCAATTACCCCCGCAGCGATAAAAAGAGCCCACACTGCTGCAGTGCTGATACCCGTCTCACTTTGAGATAAATGATTCAGGCCAAGCCAGCAAAGTGAGATCAGGATAAAGGAGAGAATTATGGCTATTCCCCCAACCCGGGGAATCGGTTTTGAGTGAACTTTTCTGTGGTCCGGTTTGTCACTGAAAACACCAACCAGAGAGGTTTTCAGCACAATGCGCAAAAGAAAATTCGACAGCAAACAGGAAACTGCAAAATATAGTAGAAATTCTATTGAAGAATATTGGGCGTTCATTAAACCTGCCTATATAAAACATTTTTTGTCTGTTGATAACCGAATATGTAACCATTTGATTTTATAATGAATTCGGTAGTTTGTCCATAACTTCGGTTTAAACTATTTGACTAAATTCCGGAAGAGTGGTATTTAGAGTTGTTTGGGTATCGCTATTCTATCCGGTATTTACTTAACAGTAAATATACTATATTAATTATATATAAGTTATAAATAAATCTATAAACAGCCTTGCTACTTTCAGAATCTACTATTTTCCAATGGGTTATGCAAAATGTTGTTAGTTTTATGAATTGTTATACAAACACAATCTGCCAGTTACAATTTTTGAGAGGGGAATTACTTTGAAAAATCAGCAAACTATAGGAATCGCAAGCTCTGTTTCAGCTCATTGCGGATATGACCCGTTTGATACCCTTTCATATGCTGTAAAAAACAATATCTCCTCAGTGCAGCTCTATCTGGACAGATCCCTGATGCAATCACCCTCTGATATCGACAGATTATCCCAAATTGCAAAAGAATCAAATATCTCACTTGTTTGCCATTCACCGGAATTTCTCAACCGCAAAACCACCAAAGATACCCTTATCGATGGGATGAACCGGCTTCTGAAACACCAGCAACAACGGGCTATGATCGTACACTTCGATTCAGAGGTGGGGTTTGAGGAGATCACTGAAATCGTTAAAGAGCTGAACCACAAAAATATTGTCCCTTATCTGGAAAATTTTTACCCTGCAGGAGATGAATACCGTTTTCTGAGCTCCTTTTCAAGATTTAACTCAGTTTTTGCACTCTCTGCCCAGGAAAAACTGCAGATTGTGCCGGTAATAGATATCCCCCGACTGTTTATCAGCAATATCGTGGAAAACTTTGATCCCCTTCTGCTCACAAAACTACTCTTCACTACACTGTCGGAGCATGAATATGAGCCTGTATTGCACCTTATAGATTTCACCGATTTCAGCCAGAACCGTGACTCCTGGTGTCCGGTGGGGAAGGGCAAGATGCCCTACAGGGAGATCTTCTCATTTCTGAAAAGAGAGGGGATAACGCCCACACTGTCGATTCTTGAGTTTGAGCAAAAAGAGCATGTTTCCGGGAGCATAGAGTGGTTAAAAGAAAATTTTTGATCCTCTGTCTTTAACACCTCGCTTTCCTGCAGAACTGTGAACCATATTCGTCTTCAGCGCGTTCGCAAAGTCCGCTGCAGCAGAAAATGAGGAGGAAACGCTGAAGCTCGGAGGTTGGTATGTTATCAGGCTAAGCTAAACGACACAAATGGTGCATTGGTACTAAAAAAGTGAAACTCACCTGGTAAACTGGCACGTTTTTCTCCGGCGCGGACACCTCTCTACTGCCTCCCCTCAGACAACCAATTTTGGCATATCCATTGCAGTTATCAGTTATGCTCTCATCCTCTCACATTTTTAACAGTTCATTTTCGCTGTGCTCTCTGATCGACACAATTTCTATCGCACACATAAGAAACTGAGGCATAGATGTCTGTGAAAAGTAATATCCAAAAAATTTTCAGGCACCGGGGCACTCAACTATGGCTTGCACCCGTAATAGGTGTGTTTATAGCCGGGGCACTCGCAGCGCTGATGCTTTTTATTGATGCTGTTGCTGACTGGGGTGAAGCTCCGCCCTTTCCTGTCTTCATAGGCGAGGCGAATACCGCCCGGGATCTGCTTGCGGTGATCGCAGCTTCTGTTACCACACTGCTGGCTCTTATTTTCACCATCATAACCGTTGCCATCCAGCTTGCAAGCAGTCAATACTCCCCCCGCACCCTACACATCCTGCTCACAGACAGACCAAGCCACACTACAATAGGGATATTTATTGGTACATTTACCTACACTCTCATCGTTTTGCTCTCACTGAGGACTGTTACTTTTCAGGCGCAGGACAGTGCACAGGTCGCGGGAGTTTCCATGACCGGAGCGTTTGTCATTGCGGTAGTAAGTCTTGGCACATTTGCCATTTACAGCAATCATATTATACACTCTGTTCGGATTACTTCAATCATAAACCGAATCAGCACTCTTACACGACAACAGATTATAAAGTATCACCCCGACCAGTACCATGAAAACAGTGAAAAAAGCGGAGACTGGCAAATGTCATTAACACCGCAGAGAGTAATACTATCCCCTAAACCCGGGGTTTTTACAAACGTAAATATAGATGGGCTGATATCCGCAGCCCAAAAGACAGATTGCATTCTGGTCGTTATTCCGCCACTGGGTACTTTTGTCCCGCAAGGTACACCACTGATCAGAGTGTTTGGAGGAGAGGGGCCGGAGCATCCTGAAGAGCACATAATACTCGATACCGAACGTACTCTGACAAGGGATATAGGATACGGGATTCGTCAGCTGGTTGACATCGCGACCCGGGCATTGTCAACTGGAATAAATGACCCCAGTACTGCTGTTCAGGTGATAGATCAACTTCATGATCTGATGCGTCTTCTTGCATGGAGCCGCCTTCCTGGAGATGAATTAAGTGATGAGTCAGGCAGCGTCCGTCTGATAGTCAGGACAACTGCCTGGGAAGACAGTGTTCATCTTGCTCTGGAAGAGATCCGGTTAAGCGGAATCAGCTCCCTGCAGGTTGTAAGGCGTCTTCAGGGGATGCTTGACGAACTTATAGAAAACATCCCCGAAGACCGTATACCCCCACTGCAAAGACAACGTGATCTGTTTTTGGCTTCTATTCCGCAAAAGTTTAAAACAAGCTGAGAGCTTCAAAACAAGTCCCTAATGTCTTAAACAGAAATGAGGGACTTTTATGGTCTGTTTTCCCTGATGTATATGCAGTCAAAGAGCCCGCCGTGTTGCATTATAGAGCGGTCTGATCTGCATATCGCGTCCGGGTGATCAGTAAACAGAGCTCTCAAACCGGTACTAATACCGGCGAATAAAAACTTATCTTGTCTGGTCCTCTTTTGCATCTCTGAGAGCCTTGTCTTGTCGGTGGTAAAGTTTCCGTTCTTCTTCATCGGCATGGAATGAGCTATCAATGGCTTCTTTAACAGGTAAATTATAGGAACCATCTTGTTTGGTAGGCTCTTCCTTTGCCAATACTTTCCTGGCAGCCTTGTTGAAGTCAAAATCAGGTTTTACTTCTTTTTTTTTGCCTTTTGCTTTGGCTGCCTGATTTTTACCGGAATTTCCTTTTTGAGGGCCATTTTTTATCTCATCCTTTTGCTGACTGACCTCTTCTGTCTTCTGTTCCGGTTGTACCTCCTCACCTACGTCATCAACAGTTTTCTCAGCAGTTTCACTTAGCTCTTTTGTTGATTCACCTGCCCCGGTTACCAGCTCCTTTACACCTTTTGATGCTCCGGTTCCGATCTCCCCTGCAGCCTGTCCCAGGGGTGTGAGGATTTCCTTTAAAAGATCGGGGTTTTGATCTATGGTTTGCAGTGCGCGGGCGAGGATCTGATAAACCCTGTCGAGACGAACCCTTAAAGCAGCCTTTGCCTGAACTCCCTTTATGTTCAGTTCAACTTTATCTATTCCCACATGTGCACCTACATCAATTTTTACAAGATTTGCCAGATGGGCACTTAATGCAATTCTTGCATCCAAATCCTCCACTTCCAGATCGATCTCATCGATATGTAAATCCGCCACATCCAGCAAAACATCAGGCCTGATCTCATCATCCTGGCCTTCTTCGCGGTTTTCTTCTTGTGAAGACTTTCCTTGCTGCTCTTTGGAAACCTGAGCGGGTTTGCCGTTTGGATTACTTTTATCTGCATCAGAGAACTTACCGTTTGGGGATGAATCTGTCGATTTTTGTCTCTGGCTGAAAATCTCCTCCAGTTCCTGCTCCGATGGGGGTGATTGACGACGCAAAAGGATTACTTCTCCTGTTTGCGGGTCGGTGATTTTAAAGGTAGGCATCTTTATACAACCTCCATTTTGAAACGCCCTACTTTTTGGCTGTGGCCATTTTGCTGCTGCTGTTGCTGCTGCTCTTTTGTAGGATGCTGCCGTTGTGCCAGTTCTTTTTCCAGTTTTGAGATCCTGAAAGTCAGTTTCTCGTTTGCCGTTGCCATCTTTTCAAGCTGGCTTGTGGCTTTCTCCAGTGCTGAGGAGAGTTTTTCTGATTGGGACATCATTTTCTTTATGTTTTTGTTTAATTCTTTGGATTTAAATTTCCCAGAATCGCCGTCTCGGAGATTTTTCAGAGAAGAGAGTGCTTTTTTGAGGTTAAAACGCATGGGTTTGTTCCCCCTGTTGCTGATGGGTAGGGTTAAACTGATAAGCAGAACTTTTCTTCTTCCGCATGTTTGAAGTAGTTGCAATTGGTATACCTGAGAGGTGCATTAGGTTATACTTTGCATCACCCTTAACATGCGCCCAAATTATTCTCACTTTTTTGGTTTAAGAATACTTCGACTGCTCATGATTGGAGCAGATCCACGAAACACTTGAAAGAGGATCAAGCTTTCTGGATGGTTGAACAAATCATTGTACTTTGTGTCTTTCTCATTTTCGTGCCTTTCTTGTATTTCGTGGTTTATTTATCTTACCACGAAACACACGAAAGTGGATTAAGCTTTCTGGATAATTGAACAAATTATTGTACTTTGTGTCTTCTTCATTTTTCGTGCTTTTCGTGTATTTCGTGGTTTATTTATCTTACCACGAAACACACGAAACACACGAAAGAGGATTATGCTTTCTGGATGGTTGAACAAATCATTGTACTTTGTGTCTTCTTCATTTTTCGTGCTTTTCGTGTATTTCGTGGTTTATTTATCTTACCACGAAACACACGAATTACACGAAAGGTGGGGTGAAACAGGGGAAAAAATCGAGCAGTCCTAACACTGCGCTCAAACAATCTCTTCCCGCTGTATCTCGGCGCCAGCCTATTTTTTTGAATCGGGTTTTCTTCCCAGCTCTTTTCTGAAAAACCTGTAGATCTCTTCCCTGGTTTTACACTTAAGGAGCTCTTCCCTGGCCTGTGCGCTGTTGAGCAGTGCTGAGAGAGAAGCCAGAAACTGAATATGGGGACCGGTCACATTAACCGGAGAGAGCACCATTACAAAAATATTGGAAGGCTCTCCGTCAAGGGACTGGAAGTCGATTCCTTTTCTCGAAAGCCCAACCGCCACAACGATTCTGTCAACAGAGTCGGTTTTTCCGTGCGGGAGTGCGATACCGTATTGCATCCCTGTGCTCATTGAGTTTTCTCTTTCGTTAATGGCGCTTAAAGCAGCATTTTTATCTTTGACCAGTCCGTTTTTCCAGATCACAAAAAGCAACTCTTCTATCACCTCGGGCTTGGTTTTTGATTTTAGCTCAGGAATGATACAGCGGGAGTCGAGTATGCGGGCGATATCGGTACTCATTCTGCTGGTTTCCTCTGTGAGACCCTTAAGGAAGACTTCGGGGCGGATGAGGTCCTTTACCTTTGTTATGGTGTTGTTGAGCTGAAGGAGAGTTTCATACACGATTGTTTTTACAAATATTACATCCTGGGCATCGGTTTCAAAATCGAGTATATGATCTCTTGTTTTCATGGTGATAATAATTTCATCTCTTCTGAGATGGTAGACGTTGTGTCCGCTTATGGAGATTGTATGGGTGTAGAAACCCTCATTTCTGAAAGCGTGGAGGACTTTGCTGACCAGAAGATCATTGAGTTCATATGTGGAGAAATCAAAAGGTGTCGAAACAGTTTCTCTGAGCTTTACGACTTTTCTGGTACCTATCTTCTCTGAGTCCATCATTTTTGATAATATGGACGGAGCCAGCACAGTTGTAAGAAGAGTCATAATGATACTGGCATCGAACAATCTCTGATCTATTATACCCATTGATAGCCCGATTCCGGCGATAATCAGAGCAACTTCACCACGGGGTACCATCCCAATCCCAACTCTCGATGCCCCGGTGCGGTTGAAGTTGAGGAAAAGCGTGGGTATACCACATCCCAGAACCTTTGCCACGATCGCTATAATGGTGAAAGCTCCCCCAAGCAGAAGAATTTCAGGAGAGAGCAGATCAAAAAGATTAACCATCATCCCCATGACCACAAAGAAAATGGGTACGAAAAATGAATTCAGAGCCTCAAGAGTGTCTCTGACAGTATCGTTAAGATCAGTTTTGGAGAGGCTTAGTCCTGTGACGTATGCGCCGATAATCATTGCAAGACCTGCTTTTTCAAATATACCGGCAAGGACAAGAGCGATTCCGAAAGCCAGAACCGAAATGTGTACTACGGATTTAAGTTTTTTCATCGCTTTTGCGAGAGGCCTGGCGAAAAGAATTCCCAAAGTGGTAAATCCAAGCCACACAACTATGGCCCTCAGAGCGATATACTGGATCGAAAGCACCTCTTCCTCAGCGGTACCTGGCACCGCAACGGAGAGACTGCTCACAATAGCCAGCAGAATAATGCCAAGCACATCCCCTATGACCGCACCAGCAAGTATGGTAACCCCCTCGGGAGAATCCATTTTCCTCTTTTCCGAAAGGACCCTTGCCGTTATTCCCATAGATGTTGCGCATGCAATAACCCCCAGAAACATTGCCCTGGGGTCGAAGAGGGTAGAGTCGAGAAAGTACATTCCAAGGGCAGCTCCTCCGAAAAAGGAGAGTATGACTCCCCCGAGACCAACCGCGATCCCTGTTACGGAGTATCGGAAAAGCATGGCAAGATCGATCTCAAGCCCGGTCATGAAGAGCAAAAGCACCGATGCCACGGTTGCCAGTCCGTAGAGCTGTGGGGTTACAGAAACCGCCCCCGGCTCATACAGCGGGAAAATCCCTTCGGGAAAACCAGGCATAGGGATTGAGCCAAGCAGATAGGGTCCGATAATCATCCCAAGAACCAATTCTCCCAGCACCGAGGAGATATGAAATTTTTCAAACACTATATGGGCACTTCTGGAGAGAATAATTATCACTCCAAGCTGCAAGGTAAGATCTGCCATAAGGTGAATTATGTCATCTGAGCCATTTATAGAAGCGGCGGAAGCAGAAACGGCACAGAAAAGTAAAATCAGGCAACCCGGGGAAAACAGTTTCTTCTTCATGTAGCTGTGCAAGCCCTTTCCTGAGAAGTGATTAGGTCAAAAAGAACAATCTGAAATAATTAGAGCAAACAGTGAGCTCATTCAACCCGTTCAGCGCAGTGGCACATCAGTTGAATGGAGTAACTCAGAACAAACAAATTAAAACACTGCAGGCAAGAAATGAATACCCTGTCCAAAAAAAGATTGTACCTTACCTTAGAATTTGTGCTGCTTTTTCTCATAATTCCCGGTGCAATCTGTATGGAGCTGATTGTCTGGCCTAAAATGGGTATTTTGGCTCTGTTTACACTAATCTGTACGGGTATACTTTTGGGTGATTCCCAATTCCGGAAAAACCTAAAGGAGGTAAAAAAAAGGAGGATCCACAGGGGGGCGAATCTGAAAATTATCTTAATCAGGTTTTCCCTCTTTGCACCGCTGCTGATAGTGATAACCCTGATTGTGGAGCCAGAGGAGCTGTTTATATTCCCCAGAAGTGAATTTTTCACCTGGATAGTAACTTTGCTGCTCTATTCCCTTTTCTCTGCATACCCTCAGGAACTCATATACAGAACATTTTTATTCCATCGCTATAAATCGCTTTTCTCCAGCGCGGGGATGATTGTTTTAGCCAGCAGCGTAACTTTTGGCTATATGCATCTGATATATGAGAATTTCATAGCGGTTTTTCTCACCCTCTTAGGGGGGTATATTTTCAGCCACACCTACCTTAAAACCAACTCCCTTTTAATCACCGGCCTTGAACACTCTCTGTATGGTGGTTTCATTTTTACCGTAGGACTTGGAAGTTATTTCATGTAGAATTGCACTCTACCGGATCATATCCTGCCGTTCAGGACAAAACTGTGCCCTTTGACAGTGAGTGCAATAGTAGCCCATCCACACTTTATCAAACTGATCCATTATACTCTTAAGCAGCTCCGGGGAATCGGTAATAAACCCGCATTCGAAATTTCTCCTGTTCTCACCTTTTGCGCCCATCCCCGCGCCTGTAAGATTTGCGCTTCCGGAATACGCAAAAACCCCGTCTATGATCACAAATTTAAAATGGACCCGCGGGCACAATAACCGCTCAAGACCAAAGATCAAAGGGGGATAGCGGTCGAAATCGGTTCTGAATGCGTTCCCGGGTTCTTTGGCGTGGACGAGTCTGACCATCACACCTTTTTCAATAAGTCCTGAAAGCACCTCTAAAAACGGAATCATTTTTCTGCCGCTGTGAACATGGAGATCTTTGAGATCACTGGTGGCAATCCAGATAAACTTTTTTGCCCTTGGAACACGATCAAGCAGTACCGATTTGTAGATGTCGCTGTTGTAGATGAGTTCAAACATCAGCAAAGCCCGGAAAAAGAGTTGGTTTTAGATAAATATAGTTGGATACAGTTTAGGCTACAAAGGGAACCATTAGGTGATCGAGGCGGAGAGGGGGTATGATTGCTCAAACAGAAGTGATGAATATTAAAAACCGGCAACACAGGTACATTATTTGTTTCCTCTGTATTGTATCACCATAGTTTGAGAAACGGAGTGACAACATGGAAAAAATAAAGATCACTATTGCCATTATACTCATATTCTGCTTTGTATCATGGGGGAAAATCCTGGTTGTTGTGTCCGATGATGGGTTTTCCTACAAAGTGGTTCAGAACTGTGAGGTGACCATTTATGATGAAGAGGGGGAGATTGTCTTCTATGGCTATACCAATGTGCATGGAAGGGTTCAGGCTAAAAATTTAAGTACCGGCAGCTACAATGCACGAGTAAGAGTATTCAGCAGAAGACACAACTTTGATCTTGAAATAGAAAACCCTGAGGGTATCGATACGCTGTTCATACCGGTGCAGAGGCACTGAGCTTTTGATTAAGGAGAGCTGCGCGTAAAAGAGAAAATTACAGGTGAAGGTATACGTTGCATAACCTTATTTCCGGAAACCGGTATGAAAGCAATTATGAAAGGACTTCTCCGTTTGCAATCATACCGACCTGTAACTCCATCAACAGTTTGAACCTGCAGATCCAAACCCATTACCTATAAAACGATGAATTTGAGAATTATCACTTAAGGCTCTTTAATGTAAAAACAAATGTACTTCCGTGTCCCACTTGTGATTCTACCCGGATCTGCCCGCCATGGGTTTCAATGATATCTTTGGAAATGGAGAGTCCGAGCCCACTTCCTTCACCAGGTTTCTGTTCCTCCTTAATTCTGTAGAATTTTTCGAAAATTTTATCAATATGCTCAGCTGCGATACCCGGACCATTGTCCCTAACCCTTACTTCTCTTCCATCTTGTATGCCCCGGATCTCAACCTGTACTAAGGTGCCGTATCTGAGTGCATTTTCTATAAGGTTTACAAACACCCGGCGTACTTTATCAGAATCACAGGGAAATGGAGTTCTGCCCTCCTCATCACTTGAGAGTGTTACCTTTTTGTCGTGTGGAACATTGATGCTGTGTATTACATCTAAAGCGAGTTTTTCAAGTGATATCGTCTCCTGCTTCAATTCACTCTCCCCTGATTCGATTTTTGAAACATCAAGAAGATCCGCTGCCAGCTTTCCCAGCCTGCGCGCCTCCTTTTCGATGATCTGTAAGTACTGGTTCTGAAGGTCCTCCTCCAGTGCTATGTCTGGGGAAAGTAACGTTTGTGCGAACCCTAAAACTGAGGTTATGGGAGTTCGAAGTTCATGGGAGGCCATTGAAACAAATTCAGTTTTCATCTTGTCAATGTCTGTAAGGCGCTTGTTGGTTTCGGACAACTGTTTGTTTACGTGTTTTAGTTTTTCCTGATACTGTAAGGAGGCAGCCTGAGCATTTTTCAGTTCGGTAATCTCTGTAGCAGTTCCAATTGCCTGGTAAACTGTCCCATTATCTCTTCTTGCAAATGGTGTATCCTGACTTAAAAGAAACCGCCAGTTTCCTTTCACATCCCTGATTCTGTATTCGACTTTTACAATCATCCCATCCGGAGCATTTCTGAGTATCTCAAAATGCTTCAGAATGTCAGGTAGATCTTCAGGATGGATTAAAGCAGACATGTGTTTTGAGAGCATTTCATTGAACTGCTCGGTACCGTATCCCAGGATTTTTTCTATTTTGTCGTTTTGATAAACGGTAATCTGTTTTTCGAAATCGAATATGAAAAGTATGTTTGGATTTAAATCGAAAATTCTTTGGATAAACTCTTTCTGCTTAACTATTTGCTGCATCTGTATTCGTTCTTTTTCCTGAGCTTTTTTTACATCTGTGACATCTCTTTGTGTTCCCCATGCCCGAACCAAACAACTACCATTAACTATTGCAAACATATTATTTGTGAAATAGTGCTGATTTCCATGACGGTCAAATTCGCTGGTGACTGCGTCGCTGATTTTATACCCGTTTTTAATGAAACGATACATGACTTCCCGGTTAACGGGATAATCCTTGTTACCAAAGAGTTTGAACAGTGACAGCCCCCTGAGCTCTTCTCCTGTTTTATAGCCATACATCTGAGCCAGTGAATCATTGGCTTCTTCTATTGTGGCGTTGTTGTAAAGCAGATCTGTTTGAATTTCGGGTGAAAGGGAGGTTTCAAAGGGTGGTTTAAATTCCAATCTGAATATCCCATCGGAGGTTTGTTGCATAAAGGTCCTGTAACGCTCTTCACTTAACGCCAGCTGTTCATGTGCCTGCTTTCGTTCCGTTATATCCAGAACCAGTCCTAACAGCCGCAACGGCTCACCATTAGTATCGTACTTGACGATTTTTCCTTTGCTTAAGACCCATACAACTTCTCCTTTAGAGCTTAATACCCTGTGTTCAGCCTGATACCGCTCACTCTTTCCCTCCAGGTGCTTATATAAAAGTTTAAAAACCATCTCCTGATCTTCGGGATGGATAAGGTTTTTTATTCCCTCCAAATTTGCTGGAAGATTTTCCGGTGGAGTTTTTGTAATTCTGGCAAATCTTTCGTTAAATTGAAGAGCTCCATTTTTAATATCCAGACTATATATCCCAAGTTCTGCACCATCGATGGCAAGTTCAAGACTGTTTTTACTTTCAATAACCTGCTGCTGAAGCAGGTATTTCTCTGTAATATCTGAAAATGTAAAAACAACACCCTTAACTGTACCTGTCTCGTTAGTAACCGGAGCGGCTGAATCGGAGATGTGATATCTTTTCCCATCACGTGAAATGAGGAGTGTATGGTTTTCTAAACCATACACTTCACCTGTTGAGAGAACTTCTTTAACCGGGTTTACAATTTTTTGACCTGTTTCGGAATTAATCAGATTCAAAATGGAGGAGATATCTTTCCCCTCAGCCTCCTCGCTTGCCCAGGAAGTAAGCCTTTCGGCTTCACGGTTCATTCTAACAATAGCACCATTTTTATCGGTAGAAATTACCCCATCACCAATAGATTTTAATGTGATCCGCAGATCTTCTTCACTTGATTTTAACCTCTGCTCAGAAAGCTTTAAGTCGGTAATGTTAATTGCTGTTTCAAGGACCTGCCTTACTTTTCCATTATCATCTCTTTTAAAGGGTATCGCGTAATTTTTAAACCATAACCATTGGCCATTGGCATTCTTTACCCTAATCTCTTTACAGTATGTTTTATCTTCGGCCGCACGGAATAAAGCTTCCTGTATTATCCCTATTTTGGGCAGATCCTCGGGATGAACAATTGATGACAAAACAGAGGACCCCATATTGGCTACAGTGTCTGTGGTGTAGCCGAGGATATCCCTTACGGCATCATTTATGTAGACAATACTCTGAGTTTTTAAATCGGAGATAAATGTCAGATTGGGACTCAGGTTTAAAACTCTGGAGGTAAACTGTTTCTGTTCAAAAATTTCTTTTTCAAATCTTTTGCGCTCTGTAACATCTGCAATAAGTCCGGTGAAACTTCTCACAATACCCTCTTCATCGGCAATCAGTTTCCCCCTTGCCTCAACCCAGACACGTTCATTTTTACCTTTAATAAGCATGTGTTCATTTATGAATTCAGCAGATGTGTCCTTTGCCTCAATGAACAGATCAGCTTGAGATCGTACCTTATCCCTGAACTTTTCAGTCACAAACTGAAAGTAGTTTTCGATACTGCCGTTTATGGTTTCTGCAGTTTTTGCTGTAAATCTTTCGATCTGGGGACTCCATTGCACCGTGTTGTCGGCCAGATTCCAATCCCACAAAGCCATTCCGGAAGCCTCAAGGCCGCGACTAAGCTGCTCCCGGCTTATCTGTATGCTCTTTTCCAGCTCTATCCTTGAGAGACCAAAGCCTATATCATCTGATACTTCCAAAAGAAGGTTTGACTCTTCTTCGGTCCCTTCGATTTTTTCGGCCATAAGCAGTCCCAAAATACCAGCTACAGAGTTCTGCTCACGTATACTCACCATCATCAATGTTCTATTCAATTTATCACACTTTAAAACACACCTTTTGCACTCTTCACTCTTTGTCAGATCCAACACAAACACATCTTTGCTCTTTAGGACACTTTTCAAACAAAATGGAAGTGTTTCTCCATTGACCTTATAAACAAGATCTTCAAACCCTTCCAGATCCCCGCTGAATGAGTATTGCTTTGTATTTAAATCCTTATCTAAAAGGGTGATCCAGACTGCTGAAAACTGCGACACAGTACAGAGAATGTCACAGGCTTCATTAATTAGTTTTGTCTCGTTTCGCTCACGTACAATAAGCTGATTTATATCTCTTATGGCCCCCAAAACCTCAAGCAGATGTTTTTCCCTGTTTTCTGCAATCTTTCTTTTGGTGATATCGTGCCCTATACCCATTACAGCGTAAGGTTTGTTATCTTTATACAGTATCGAGCTCTCCACCTCGAGCCAGAACAACGATCCGTCCTTTCGTTTCATCAGGTACTCGAAGTTTAAATTTTCAGCTTCTTTATTTACAGTTTTGTTAAAATTTGAAATGATTCTCTGTGTTTCTTCGGCTGAAGCCGGAAAATCAATGATGTGTTTACCTGTGATTTCATCTCTGCTATAACCGGTAAGGGAAAGAGCAGCATCGTTTACCTCTATTATATGACCGTCAAGGTCGATAACGTAAACAATAAACAGGCTTCTGTTGTAAATGGCATCGAAACGGTGAGCACGTTGGAGTATTTCCTCTGAGCAGGGGTTTTTGTGGGAATCAGTCATTGAAAACCTGCTGATTGTTGATTTCAGATCATCAAACTCTGCACTTTAAGATAAGTAGAGCAATGAATATGCCCGCATGCCGGCCCCCCCTACCCAGGCAATTTTGTGAGTGCAGAGCCAAAAGGTGGCAAATATACCAGTCACAGAGATGCGAAAACCTGCTCCCCAGCCTTGGAGAAGCTATCCATTTTCCACACGGGATGCCCTTAACCCCGTGATGAATGTGCTCCATGATTTTTTTCCGGCAGCCCCGTTAGGGGCGAAATGTTTGTAGAAACCCAAAGTCCCCTTGGGGATTTATGGGCCGGTCCAATTCAACAGAAGCTGTTAAACGGGCATGAAAATTGCACAAACAAATATCTGAAGGGGAGAGATTATTAAAGGAGGTTGTATGGAGAAAGAAAACATGCCCAAGATAAACAAATGTGACGCCACACAGTGTGTATATAACGAAAACGGCAAATGCATAACCTATGCAATTACCGTTGGCAGTGAAAAACCTTGCTGCGACACATTCATGGCTCCACAGGGAAATATTTCCAAAGGAGGAATCAAGGGTATTCTCGCAGCGGTTGGTGCCTGTCACATGAATGACTGCAAATTCAACCAAAACCTTGAATGCTCAGCATCGGAGATCAATGTCACAGTCCCCTCACAGGGATGTCCCGACTGCAGCACATATAAAAAACTCTAAGCATTGCTTTTTACCCATTGATTCATCTGGCAGGACAAACACATACTCTCTCCCCCCCCTGCCTCTCTTTATACAATTATTCCCACAGTTCTCTTCAAGGAGAAAACGGGGGATGGCTTCCTTAGCCCATCCCCCTTTATGCATGAAAACTATGGATCCGTTCCTCCTCTCAGCGCAACAGAAGAAATTGTTTTGTTTCAACATGCGTTCCGGTTTTAAGTCTCGCTATATAGAAACGGTTTGCCCAGTTGCTATCATTAAACCACTCTACGGTTCCGCTTGGCCCGCCATTACCAAGCGATATAGTCTCCACCAACCTCCCTCTGATATCATAAATTGTAAGAACCGCATTCCGGGGATCTATTCCGTTATAGTTTATACGCACTCCACTGTTGAGGGAGGAAAAGGAAAGATGAGACGGTGAATTATCCAAACCTCCAGTAAGATTTCTTATCCCCACAACTGGTGTATGTTCAAATGCCCCGATATCGGGTGCATCTCCGGTATAGCCCAGACTTACTCCTGTATTGTTTGACCAGGTAAGATTTTTATCCACCGTAATCCGATTCGTTTCATAGTCTACAGCTATAATTCTGGCTCTTTCGATATCCCCTTCAAGCTGAATAATATCCCCCTCTATCACCCCGAATCCATTGCTGAAATATCCCGCATCTTCAACTTCAAACTTATACCCCGAACCACCGGGACTAACGATTCGTGTCAAAAAGGTGCCGCTATTTATACACGGACTCTGCTCCAGGAGAGAAAAGTCGGGTAGATCCGTTGTTTGAGGAAAGTATGGGTCGGTGATGTTTACAAACAAAGGGTCACCCTGTTCATTCCAGTTGTTTGCAATTGTTTGCCTTTCTTCATCCACATAGTAAAACACGATTCCGCCAAATTTGTTTCCATAGAAGATATTGTTTTTTATCGACACGTCTGTGATATCCATTCCTCTGTGAGTTGCGAGCTGCAAGCCTGCCTGTTTCCAGCTTTCGACTCCTGACAGCTGACTGTGACCGTTTTTGAAGAAGACGTTGTGATAGATGTAGTTGAAACTTGCATCATGGTTTCTGTTTCCGAATGTAGCAAGTGACAACCCGGGTCCATCGCAGTTGTAAAACATGTTTCGGCGAATTATATTGTTGGGTGTTCGAATGGATACTCCCGAAGAAGTGTTTTGATCCGGAGGGACACCTGAGAATGCAAACCTGTTCCCTTCAATTATGTTCCATCTTACATTTGACGCATTGTCTTCCAGAATTATATGACGGTTACCGCAAAGTGAGTCAGTTTCGGTTCTTGAACAGCTCATCCAGTTATCGTTATGGAAATGGTTGTTTCTTATTACATTATAACTGCTGCTTACAGTCAGGATATGGTGCCCGCCGTGAAAGAGAAGATTGTTTTCTATAAGGTTGAAATGACTTTTATCTGTGGTGTCGTTAATTGAACCGATATTCATGACCCCGCCCCAGTCGTTGTCTTCAGTTGAATAGCCTAATTTGCCTATTACGCAGTTTTTTATTCTGTTGTACTGGGAGTTATGTCGCACAACCACACCTGTGGGCCATAAAGAACGGTTTTTGGCATTGGTAAAATTACCGTTCAGTATCCAGACATGAGTACAGGTGTCAAGTCGGACAAAATAGTCAACATCCTCGATATCTATTCCACTGATCGTAATGTATGATCTGCCTCTCATGTGAATGGCACTGTAGACATTGGCAAGCACGACCCTTTCGTCATTGTAGTTGGTAAAGGTTATTCGGTTCTGAGAAGTGCCGCAACTGATGGGTGTAATTGACTCTTCATACCTTCCCGCCCTGATAAAGACCGTGTCCCCGGGTGTAACTGTTTTGTTTGCCTTTCTGATGGTTTCCCATGCAGTGGATTTTGATAGCCCGTCTGAAGAATCATCTCCATTTGCACCGTCAACATAATAGCGGTTACCCCAGCTCATAAAAACAGCGAATACCAAAAATAAAGATACCATACAGCCCTGCTTTCCCATGATCCCTCCTCTCAAAAGTTATTTTGACATATAGTAACAAATCCCTGTGAGATGTCATAGGGTTTGATATGTTCGGTCATTATGAAATGTGAGCCTTATGGAATCTTTTCTTAGTGGGCGAGGCTTGTTTATACTTTATTAACTGAGCAATATAAAGACCATATTGCCAGTTTGGTACTCATTGTTCATTGCAGATAATACTGGCAACTTATACGGAGTAAATGGATACACCTTTCTGAGTCATGGATTGGCAAAGAGTAAGACTCGGGTATTCAAGTGATAAAAATTACAGGATAAGTTTTTGATGAAGATGGTTTGGGGATTGGGTGGTGTTATTTTCAAAATATCTATTCGGTAATGATTTCAACCGGGACAATAGTACTCATTTTTATGGTCTATAGACAATCTCAGCATTCCCACTCAGATCATCTTAATTATTCACCCTGCAACCTTTTCACGCTTTCCTCAAAAACAAACATGCGCAGAGTTATCTTTACTCTCCAAGCCAAAGTTTTCTGTCCAGACTCCTGTACTGGATCGCTTCTGCCAGGTGATGAGACTGAATATGCCCGGAGCAGTCAAGATCGGCCGCGGTTCTTGATACTTTGAGTATCCTGTCATATGCTCTTGCGGAAAACCCGAGTTTCTCGATCGCATTTTTAAGCATGGAAAGGCAGGTGTCATCCAATGTGCAGTATTTTCTGATATGCCGGGACTCCATGTGTGCGTTACAGAAAACATTCTTGCACTTGGCAAATCGTTTGGTTTGAATCTCCCTTGCCCTTGCAACGTTCTCTCTCATGGATGCAGAATCCAGTCCCTGCTTTTTGGTACAGAGTTCCTCATATGAGAGTGCAGGAACTTCCCCGTGGATGTCGATACGGTCAAGAAGCGGGCCGGAAATTCTGGACATGTAGCGCTGGATTTGTGTTGATGAGCAGGTGCACCTGTGGCGGTGATCTGTATAGTACCCGCAAGGGCAGGGGTTCAGTGCCACAGCAAGCATAAACCTTGCAGGGTAGGAAAGTGACATTGCAGCTCTTGAAATAGTGACTTTTCCATCCTCAAGGGGCTGGCGGAGATTTTCCAGTACGTTTTTGTTGAACTCCGGAAGCTCGTCAAGAAAAAGAACCCCATGATGGCTCAGGCTTACTTCCCCGGGTCTTGGGTAAGATCCTCCACCGGTGAGTCCGGCATCGCTTATGGTGTGGTGAGGTGAGCGGTATGGCCGGATTGCAAGCAGTGGGGTTGAGCTGTCAAGAAGGCCGGCTACAGAATGGATCTTGGTTGTCTCGAGCGCTTCGTCGAGTGAGAGGTCGGGTAGAATTGTGGGAAGTCTTCTGGCGAGCATGGTTTTTCCTGAACCCGGGGGCCCGATCATCAGAATGTTGTGTCCCCCAGCCGCAGCCACAAGCAACGCTCTTTTTATATGTTCCTGCCCCTTTACATCCCTGAAATCGACTTCGTAGTGCTGGGATTGATTAAAAAGGGAATTTATATCGATGCTGAAAGGTTTGCTCTGATCTGTTTCGCCCAGAAATTCAAGTGCCTGTGACAGGTTGTCAACCGGGTATATATTCACACCTTTTGCCACAGCCGCTTCCAGAGCATTTTCCCTGGGTACGATCATTCCTTTCATCCCCATTTTCCGGGCTTCAATTGCCATTGAGAGCATCCCCTTAACCCTCTTAACCGACCCGTCAAGAGAGAGCTCTCCGACAATGACATACTGCGTGAGGTTTTCAAAGCTTACCTGTTTTGATGCAATCAGTAAACCTATGGCTATAGGCAGATCAAAGGCAGAACCCTCTTTCTTAACATCTGCGGGTGCCATGTTTATGGTGACTTTTCTACAGGGAAACTCAAAGCCGCAGTTTTTGATTGCAGACAGGACCCGCTCCCGTGATTCTCTTACCGCTCCGTCGGGAAGTCCTACAATGGTGAAACCAGGGAGCATTTCGGTTATATCCGCTTCAATTTCCACCCCGAAGGCATCGATTCCCAGAACAGCCATGGAACGGAGTTTGGCAAGCATAGGTCAAAACCCTTTTGTTGAAGGTTTGAGGTACGCTGAAAATTTTGGTTTTGGGATTATTTATGACGGAAAGTTTTGGGATATGAATGTATAAGGAAATTAGTTTGGAATATGGTAGAATACAATAGTTTTTTTGATCGGGTTGTCGGGCTGATTGAGGTCTGGCTGTTCATCCTTTATTTGTGATTTTGAGATTCCACAAACTCTCCTGTCCTGATTTTTACCGATACGCCGAGAGAGAGCTGTCCGACACAGTGTGAGGTTTTCAAAGCACACCTGTTTTGATGCAATCAGCAAATGAGCGGGTCTGGAAAAAAGGACGGTTATTAAAATACAGGGCGGAAATTTCAGATCAGCCATTTGAGCACTTTTTGAGCGCGGGATTTTTGTGAACTATTATGTTTTATGCTAAAACACCCTGTTTATAAGGATAATACTTACTATAGTAGACATTCAGAGAGGTAAAAAATTATAATTATCAACTATAGCCCTGCAAATCAGTAATTTGAGACGGGCTTTAAGCCAGAGATGAAAGATTTCGCTCAAAAGAGAGAAAAATGAACAACTTTGATCTGAAAACCGATTTCGAAATTGCGCGCAACATTCAATCTGCCATGGTTCCCAAAACACTTCCCGCGGTGAATGGGCTTGAAATGGAGTCCCTTTATTTCCCTTCCCAATCACTCAGAGGGGATCTTTTTGACATAATTAAATTTTCTGACAACAATATTGCATTCCTCATGTTTGACATCTCAGGCCATGGGGTCTCATCTGTTCTTCTTTCATCGATGGTGAGGGTGTTCTTCTCAAATCATCTAAGGGAGTCTGTCACCCCATCAACGGTGCTGAGCAGGGTTAACAGAGACATTCTGGCTTCAGTAAGATCAAATTTCTTTGTGACCGCCTTTGTGGGTTACCTTGATCTGCATGATTATCGTTTCACCTACTGCAGCGCGGGGCATGTGTGTCCCCTCATCTACCGCAAACAAGAGGGAAAGGTCACTTCACTTCAAACTCAGAATGCCGCTGTGGGATTATTTGACAATGTTATTTACGAGGACCAGAGCATGGTTCTGAATTTCGGAGACTGGTTGTTGATGTTCACCGATGGAATCTACGATATATACAGCCAGAAAAAGACAAAGGCAAGAAAAATGGTGGAAGAGGAGTTTCTGACTTTCGCTTCTTCCAAAACATCTTCAAGGTATATTGATCTTCTGACTGCACGCTGCTCAAGGATGCAGAAAAGCGGACGAAGTGATAACGATGATGATGTGGCTGCAGTTGTGCTCAGTATCCAGTCGGAAAAGAAACGCTGCAATCAGCTTAAAGAGCTGGGCTTCTCGGGAAATGATCCTGTGTATCTTCAGGTTGTGAGGTATTTTGAGGAGATGGAAAAAGCCACTTCCGCAGTTCTGAGTGCCATGGATGACGCGGGGTATTCTGATGATTGTATAAGAAAGATGAAAGTGGTGATAATGGAGCTTCTGGCCAATGGAATAATTCACGGAAACAAAAGGGACTTTTCCAAAAAGGTTGTGATGGGGCACTTTGTGGATCCCGATAAAGTTACCGTTTCGATCCTCGATGAAGGGGATGGGTTTGATCCGGATGAAATTCCCGATCCAACACTGCCGGAGAACATTATTAAGGATGGTGGCCGGGGATTGTATATCTGCAGAAACTATGCTGATAATCTGGAGTTCAGCGAAAAGGGAAACAGGGTCACTTTTGTAAAAATGCACCATCTGAGAAAGCAGGAGTTCAAGTGTATATCGGAATAGCGGGGTACACCGGCAGCGGCAAATCGCTGTGTTCCCAAATCCTCTGTGCCCGGAAGTGCGAAATAATCGATGGCGACAGAGAGGGAAAGTTTATTATGCAGAATGATCCTGATATAAGGAAGGATCTGATTGAATCCTTTGGCTCGGGATCGGTTTGTGATGATCAGGTGCAGTTTCACTTTATCTCTTCACTGGTGTTCAGGGAAAGTGAAAAACTTAAAACCCTCAACAGTATCGTTCACCCCAAGCTGATCGCCCATCTTAAGAAACGATTGCTCTGTTCTGAGATGGAAATGCGGATTCTTGATGCCGCGCTGATTCCAATGTGGAAAATTGAAAACTGGTTTGATATGCTTCTTTGGATAGATGCTCCTTTTGACACAAGGCTTGAGCGTCTGAAAAAAAAACACCCCGATAAAAGTGAAACAGAGCTGAAGCAGAGAATGATCATACAGCAAAATCTGTTTTCTGCTCCGGATGATCCGCGCTGGACCCGCGTGGAAAACCAGGAAGGAATTGAAAAACTGAGAAGTAGTCTCGCGGGGATTGTTTCTGTTCTGGGGAGTAAATAACAATGAAACATTTCGGTTCACTCCAAAATGCCAAATGGATAGTTGCCTGTGCACTTCTTTTGAATCTGTTCTGCGGGACTAAAGAGACGCCTCCTGTTGATCAATTCATCGCTGGCGGGGACACCTTGGGTTTAGACCACATGGCGTATCTAACACCTGATAAATCCAGTGAGTGTGAGATCGTTGCTTTTGCGGCATTGAGACATATTCTTGCCGGTAAAAATGAAAATGATTCTCTGGCTACCCTCTTTTCCGCCGATTTTCACCGTCAACTCAGGCTTCACACTCACTTTGAGTGGAGTGAATCAGCCGCACACACCCTTCTTGGCGCAGCTCTGTGGCTTAATTCCAGATTAGATCCCTCCACACCGGCCAGGGATTTGGTTTCAGAAATTGACTCTCTTTTCAACGCTAAGGTATTTGATTCTGAGGGACAGAACGTTTCGTTTTCTTTTGCCGAAGCAGATATCTCAGGGGATACTCTGAGTGTGGATGATATAGGTCAAATGTCACGATTATACTCTGCCATCCTGGGTATGGATCTCTCTGCAGCCCGCATATTGGCTGAGTTTACCTATGACTCAGATAGTGGGGAAAAAGCAGTTTCATTCGATGAGGAACAGGTCAGCCGCCTGATACTTGACCGCTCTTTTGAAGAAACACTGCAACCACCCAAACCTAAAGACCAGAGTCGCTCTTCAGGGGTAGAGAGGGCTGAAAAAACAGAATCCAGATTGCAGGATGACTCCCAAAGAGCATTAATGTTCAGAACCCAGAACTCAATACGGGATTCTATTGCCTCACATCTGCCCAATCTGGTTGTGCTCTATCAGCAGCATATCAGACGCAGTGACAGCCGTGACGGAACGGTATGGGTGAATTTCAGTGTCAACTCCAAAGGAAGCACAGAATCGGTAAACATAAGCAGATCAGATATTGAAGATGAGGATTTTCTCACCCCTCTTAGGGAGTATCTTCAAACCATAAAATTCAAGGCAGTACCCGACACAATAGGCTTAATGACTTTCGAATTCCCTCTGGAGTTCAAAGCAGATTTATAGAGAAGGTTCCAAGATGCTTAAAGAGCATTCCTCTTTTGTTAAACAGACAATAGCAGGCGTTGACTGTCTGCTGATTTTAGCATCATTTCTTATAAGCTACTCCTATGTGGGGTTAAACCGAAGCCTTTCCCCGCTTAGCAGCTACTGGTTAATGGTGTTTGGTTTCACCTTTTTCTATCTTTATTTCGCCTGGACCCGTTCGCTGTTTTCAGTTCTTCAGTTTAACTGGATGCACAATCTTTTCCCCAAAACGGTGATGATTTTCATCTCCTGTGGTTTCCTTGGAGCTTCTATTTTATATTTGATTCCGGAGAGCAGAAACAGCCGTTATCTGTATGTGACATTTTCGGTGGTTTCATTTATGGTTATCACCGCAGAGAAGCTGCTTATAAAACAGGGCATAGCTTTTGCTCGGAGGAAGAATAAAAACACCTCCCCTGTTATAGTTCTGGGAAGGGGCAGAGGTGCTGCTCAGCTTTGTCACGAAATCGAAACCCATAAGGAGTGGGGCCTTAGAATTGTCCGGAAAATTGATCTGAGCATCTCTGCAAGCGAGTTTGAGGATGTATTAAGAAACAGCTATGTGGAGGAGGTGTTTTTCTGTGTCCCGCGAAGGCTCACAAGAGAGGGCATAACAATAGATCCTCTGCTTGAGATCTGTGAGGAGATGGGCAGGCCTGCAAGGGTTTTTCTTAATATCTCTGGTGCGGCACCTTTCGCTCGTTGGGAATATCAGAACTTTATGGATCGCTCGACTCTGATTTCTGCAACCGTTGAACTCGATCCTGACCAGCTGATATTTAAGCGCGTATTCGATATAATCGGATCCCTGTTCGGTGTTTTATTGCTCCTGGCTTTGTACCCTTTTCTGGCGATCGCAATAAAGATCACTTCAAGGGGACCTGTCTTTTTCAGGCAGATAAGGGTCGGCAAACATGGGAAACGATTTGTAATCTATAAATTCCGCTCCATGTATACAGATGCCGAAAAAAGGAAAAAGGATTTACTCGAACTGAATCAGTGTGATGGGGCAATTTTCAAACTCAAAGATGATCCAAGGATTACTCCTGTAGGTGTTTTGATCCGAAAATTCAGTTTAGATGAACTGCCGCAGTTTATAAATGTTCTCAGAGGGGAAATGTCACTGGTGGGTACCAGACCACCGACTCCCGACGAGGTGAAAAAATATCAGAAATGGCACCACAGGAGGATAAGCATTCGACCGGGAATAACAGGACTGTGGCAGGTGAGCGGAAGAAACAAAATAACAGATTTTGATGAGATCGTGAAGCTTGATCTCAAATACATTGACAACTGGAGCATTTGGCTTGATGTTAAAATCATATTTAAGACCATTCTTGTGTTGTTTGAGAGAGACAGTGCCTTTTGATTCAAACTGTTACCATACCGCAGCAGAGTCTGTCCATACCCAAAAGCTTTCTAACCCCTTAAGACTATGCTGTCTCTTGTTAACCTTCTTATCTTTTTCCCTCACAGCCGTACCTATCGATAACTGGAGAATTCCCTATTACCGGGTATCCAGTGAAATGGGCCTGGCTCACACATCTCCAAGTGCAATGTTTTGGGATCACATCTCTTACGGCGAACTGTTTGATCCGCTGATATGGCCAAACAGGCCACAGGAACCAACTCACTACTGGAGTGTAGAACCTGCTCTGACAGCCGGAACCCGAAGCTCTGAAGATGGCGATGTGCAGCTTGCTTTCGGCAATTTTAAATTCGTAAATGATATCAGATTTGGGAATCTTTTCATGAGGCAGACTCTGGACGTTGACTCCAGATACGCTGATGACAATTTGTACCCGGCTCACACAGGTCGCTTTGCACAGGGAAGAATCGAAGAGGCCTATATTCAGTACGAGTATTCAAACGGATTTCTAAGGTTGGGAAGAATAAAAAGAAACTGGGGACCTTTCCCGGACAGAAGCATGGTCCTCTCTTCAAACCCCTACTCCTATGATGCTTTTGAATGGCAGTTGTTTTCATCATTTTTTGAGTTCAGGCATCTATTTGCCGCATTTCCTTACGACAGATCTTATCAGGATGGGGGGTGGGAAGGTATAGCCGGTGGGAAAACAAACAGATATTTTGCAGCTCATTCCCTCAATTTCATGCTTGGAAAATGGGTCACTCTGGGATTAACAGAAACGGTGGTATTTGCCAGAGAAAGTGGTGTGCCCGACTTTGCCTATATCAATCCTGTTTCGGTTTATACTGTAATCAATACAAATAAAGAGAGTGAAGCTAATCTGATGCTTGGGTTTCAGTGGTCTGTGAGGCCTGGTACAGAGAATATCGAATGGCGGGGGCAGCTTGCTGTTGATGACTTTCAGATTGACAACGCTGAGAGAACCGGGGTTGAGAGTGATAACGAACCAAACCACTGGGGAATACAGACCGCGTTGTATTTCAGGGATCTTCTGCCACTCCAAACTCCTCACCTCCTCAAGGCTGAATACACCAAAGCTTCACAATGGTTATACACTGTGGATGATATGAATACCAGAAAGGGTGAGAGATACACTTACCTTGGCCGCAGTCTTGGCTATCCCGATAACGATTTCGAAAAAGCTGCCGTGCAGTTTGCGGTTATAGGACAAAACTACTGGACTGCCGCTGTGGAGGCTTCGTATTCCAGAAAGGGTGAGAGGAATCTGTTCAGCAAATGGAAAGATTCTGAATTGGATCATATAGCCAGAGGTCTGCCATTCAATTATCAGGATTCAAATTTTCCATCCGGAGAACATGTGGAGAAAACAATCGGGTTCTCAACAGAGATATCCGCCTATTTCAGAAACCTGGCGAACTGTAAACTCACTTTAAATAACAGATGGATTAAAAACAGAAATAATAATCCTACCGCCCGTTACGAATATGTTCCCCGAATTCATTTTGAAGTATCCATGCACTACAGTGACTGGTATTATCCTTTTAAAAGGTAAATCAAAAAAATGATGGAAGAGAATGTGCCGGAAAAACCTCCAATCCCTGTTCCTGAGAGTGCCGGGAAAGTTCATGAATATATCCTGGAGGAGTTGAAAAAGTTACTCCATCTGCAGGTCTCTGATTGCCTTAACACAGAATTCAGGTCAGGTTTTTCACGGATTCTTGATCTCTTCGAAGAGTACCAGTGCCTGATAATCGATGAATATGGTTCAGCCATGAGTTGCGCCAGGGGGTGCAGCTGGTGCTGTAATCACTGGGTTGAAGATGTTAACTCCTTTGAGGCAGAAATCATCGCTGATTACATCAGGAAAAATCATCCCGCTCAAATTAGCCAAATTGTGAAGCAATGTAAAAATGACCTCATTCTGCTTGAAAATCTCGATGATATAGTGTCACAAAAAGTTCCTGAGAACGGGCTTGATGATGGCAACGACAGTGTGTTTATTCTGCTCTCATCATTTTATCAGCTGAAAAGACCCTGCCCCCTTTTGGACGCAAATGGCGGCTGCAGTATATATCCGGTTCGCCCGCTTACCTGCAGAGTGTATATGAGTTTTTCTTCTTCGAAAAATTGTCACCCCACAAATATCAATCAGGAGGATATCCCTACCTACATCATGGATCTGCGGGAGGAAGCCAATGAGCTTGTAGACAAACTTCATTTCAGATTTCAAAAATATGAAGATGATACAGGTTTAAGATCCCTTCTTGTAAAATATTTGGGGGATCTGTAATCTTAAGATCATTATTCCTGCTCATCTTCTTCAAGTTCCTCCAAAACCGCCTTGAAATACCTCTCTGGTGGCACACTCATAATCTCCGAAAACCCTTTACTGAATTGTTCCGGTGTTGAAAAGCCGCATCTCTCAGCAACCTCATCAAGGGTGATTTCAGGTGTGCGCATTTGTTTTTTTGCAGCACTGATCCTTGTAAATAACAGGAGCCGCTCAAAGGTTGTTTCCATATCGCTTTGAAGAGAGGATTTGATCTCTTCGGGAGTAAGGGAGCAGAGTTTTGAAACTTTCTGAAGTGTGAGGTGTGGCTCAGAATGATGGGTTTCAATTGCAGACAGCACTAAGCTCGTTGTCGGGGAGGGATGCCTCTGTTCTTCGCTTTCATATTTTCGGTTCAGGCTGCTTTGGTGAATGCTATAAATCACGATAAATGATGCAATCCCAACCGATATTATCCCAAACAGGATCATTACCAGTTTAAGCGGGAACATCCCCTGGCGTAAAACGATAGTGCCCCAGCCAGCGGGGCTGTACCGGTTATAGTATTGTGATCCGCTCCAGGAGTAAAAATCGTAACCCTCCATTCCTTCATCCCTGTTTACAACAGATACGTTTAAACCAAAACGTTCCGGGGGAAATTCATAATCTGACAATACGGTAAAAGGAATAGCCGCCTCGATCAGGTACCCATTTTCCGTTAGAGCATAACGCCATTTCATCTCTTCGCGTATTCTGTAGCGAATACTGTCGGATGGTTTAAATGCACCTGATTTCAGATCGACCCCCAAGGCGTAACTTCTGCTCAGTGGTCCAAAGCGGATACTTCGGTGATTGATTCCTGCAAAATGTGAACGGGTTTTGTGCATATCGATATGCAGCTCAACAAAATCTCTGGGGGTTACAGAGGAGTCACTCACGGTTATGGCGAAGTAGAGAGTCGAGGAGCTCCACAGGAGTCTGAACTGGGCTTTAGAGCCAATATTTTCAACGGCCGCCCTGTTCCACATTTCCTCAAGTTCACCATCTATTACAATTGAATCCGGTTCAATGATTTCTCTGCAAATGTAGATTTGATCTGAGGGCTTTTGCTGAGATCGGTGCAGAACCCAGCGGTGTCCGAGTGGGGGAGAAACAATACTGGTGCCGTTTTTGTGGTAAAGTATGTAGCCGAATTGGAAATGAAGCTGATCATGGTCGGGAAGATTTGGATCCAAAGCAACGCGGTGTTTATAGGGGGGGTGGTGAAGAGTAACAAGGGTATCGGTCTGATTTCCGGAATGAAACAGGAAAAGAGTCACAGAATCAACCTCACAGAGTGGTTCTATCTGATACAATACTGTATCTGCATCGATGACGGATAGATAGGGCGGTGAAACAATTCTCGCACTATCTGCGGTACGGTTCTGTCCAAAAAGAGCTGCACTAACTGCTAAAAGGAAGCTTATTGCTATTGCGGTTAGTTTTCCTGCTTTTTCCATGTGATTAAAGCCTTGAAAAATATTAGTAGGGAGTATAAAATTAAAAATAACTATAATTTTCTCTATGCAGTAAAAAACATCCATTGAAAGAGGAAAAATGGAGGGAATACGACACGGGGTCGAATCGACAAACATCGGTATATTAAGTACTGATCCTGAGTTAACTCAACCAATGTTAAACATATTTTCAGATAATGATTCTGAAAAGCATACAGTTGCACTCTTTTCTGATTCCGAATCTGTTGTGACACATTTTCTTACCGATGGGCTTGATTATTTACTTTCAGATTTAAGAGCTGATTATGACAGGGTAGTTGCACTGAATGAGGAAATCCTCTCTAAAAACCCCATCACCACCTGTATCGCTTTGGTGGATGGGTATGAGGAGAAGTATGCAGAATTGGTAGATCTTGGAATTCATGAGATTGTACCTGTTCAGGAAGTTGACAGCGAGAGATTGCTCTGGCGAATGGAAATTGCCCGCAGGAGGCATAATAAAATCTTCAGCATTACAACTGATAATGATTTTTTCAGCAAAATGCTGGATCTTTCAATTGATGTAGTTCTGGTAATTTCAATCGAAGGGGTCATTTTATACAACAGTCCCAATATCAGGCGGATTCTTGGGTATGATCCCAATGAAACGGTGGGGAAAAGCGTGTTTGACTTTTTCCACTCTGAAGATATGGGTCAGAATGCAGCTCTCTTTGAACAAATTCTGAAATCAAATGAAGTTGATCCAGTATACGGAAAGGGTCGGGTTAGATCAAATGATGGAGAATTTCTGACATTGAAATTTTCAGGGAGAAATATGTTAAGCGACCCTGATATCAGAGGGATAATCGTCAACTATCATATAGAAAATGGATAATTGACTCCTGTCTATGCCAATGTAAGCGGATAACTGGAAATGGATCGGCATTTTAACCGGGAGATTTTTTAAGGTGGTTCTATACAAAATAGATGAAGTTGAAACCGGGATGATTCTTGGTGAAGGCGTGTATGATGAAAATGGACGCCTGCTTTTGTCAGAAGGGTTTGAAATCAAACCCGCTCACATCAACATGCTCAGACAGCGCGGGTATAAGCAGGTGCTCATTGCTGTAAAAGGAACTGAAGGGGTCAGGCCGGAGAGGGTGGTAACAGATCAGGTTAAAAACGAACTTGCATCAACTGTATGCGATTCAGAAAGAAAACTTAAGCAGATTTTCAAGCCTGAACGTTACTCAAAAGAGAGAATTATTGACATAGTAAAGAAAGACAAGCCGGTAATTAATCAGATCCTCAGGAAAAAAGATCTTCTCACTGTTGTAGGCAAGTGTATCGAAGACATAATCAATGAGCCATGGACCGCAGTGAATCTTGCAAAAATGGAGGGTGAGAACAAATCGGTTTTCGACCATTCGCTTAATGTGTTGATTCTGTCTCTCTGTATCGGACACAGATACAGACTTGACAAGGAAGAGCTGTTTCAGCTTGGCCTGGGAGCCATAAACTATGATATAGGGATGCTCACCGTACCGGAAAAAATTATCCATAAAGATGGACCACTTAACGAAGAAGAACAAAAGGTGCTCCAGCAGCATACCCTGTATGGCTATACTATGCTTTCAGACAACTCCGCTATACCTCCCACCAGTGCAATGGTGGCTCTGTCTCATCATGAGAATCAGGATGGTTCAGGTTTTCCAAGAGGAATAAAGGGAGAAAACCGGCCCCCGGTAAAAACGCTGAAAAACGGAGGCCTCATCCATCGTTTCGCCGAAATTGTAGCGGTTGCCGATGCGTTTGAAATGTTTTGCTTTGGGAGAAAACACTACAGCGAAGGTTTGGGGGTGGAGGGGGCAATAAAAAAGCTGCTCTCTTTAAGGGGGGATATCCTTAACAGCGATATCGTAAATAAAATAATTGCAATCACTCCTGTGTACCCGCAGGGGGTTAGGATCCGTGTGACTGGTGCTCCGCTTGAAAATCTGATCGGAAGCACGGGGGTCGTTTCAAAAACAAATCCGGGAGATCTGGCACATCCCCAGGTAATTATTTATGAAAACGCAAAAGGGGTTCATATAAAGCCGATCCCGATCGATCTTCGCAAATATAAAACGATAAAAGTTGAAGTTATCTGAAAAGTATAGCGCTGTGTTTGAAAAAACGGGGCATGAGCCTCACTAACACTGCAATTAGCGCAATGGCCGGTATAGAGAATGGTTTTGATCTGTCTGGTGCAGAGTTGATTATCTTTGAAGAATCCTGAAGCACTTTTATTATCTGTGTATCTGAAGAATCCATTATTATTTCTCTGAGCAGAAGGAACAGTTTCTGTTGTTTTCGCTGTTTTTTACGCCAGGATCTGGAATATGCGCTGAGTTTTTCGGTCTCACCTTTACTACAGTTCAGTAACGACTCGATTGCCATCTCTGCAGCTTCAAGAGTGTTCATGATACCCCCGGCTGTAAGCGGATTACACTGTCTGGCAGAATCACCAACAACAAGGACGTTACCTATTGTAAGGCGCCTGGGGCTCTCAAGAATGGGTATGGAACCGGTGATCATATCACCATAGCGAATGCCGGGAAATCTTTTCTGAAGAAAGCTGTGAACCAGGTCTGAAACCCTGGTCCCATCGGGTAACCGGTTGTATAGTGCGCCTCCGACAAGGAGGTGATCTTTCTCTTTTGGGAAAACCCAGATATAGCCCGGGTGTAGTGTGTCTCTGCCGGCGAAAAAATGGAGATGCCCGTCATTGTAGGATTTACTTTCCAGTTTATACTCGATAGTACTGGCACAATCTTTAAGTCCCAGAACTCTGGTAATTCCTGCCAGTCGGCCGATAGTACTTTCAGGCCCATCTGCACCGATAATGAAATCACCTTCAATATGTTCCCCGGAATCAGATATCACACCTTTACAAAGAGTGCCGTTTGCTGCAATCAGCCCGGTTATAGTGGTGTTTAGTTTCAATTCTGCCCCGGCGGCAATCGCTTTGTCTGCAAGGGATGATTCCAGTCTGCAGCGGTGAAGTATTACACCGGCATCGGGAATTTCACGGCTAATCACATAGTCGTCATTTATATGAGCGGTGAGCCCTGTAATGTCACGGGCGATCCAGTTTTCATCAACCTGAAGAAAGCGCGACAGTTCCATTCTGTTACCGGTTGCTTCACCGCATCTTATGGGATGACCGATCTTAGAACGTCTGTCAACGATACAAACGTTTTTTCCTGCCCCGGCAAGTTTACTTCCCATGTACAGGCCAGCCAGACTCGCTCCGACAATAACATTATCATATTTCATCACTTTTTGTCCGAAGTTTCATTGGATATGCAGATCGCATTTACAGGACAGAAAAACCTGCATTTCGAACAGTTGATACACTTGGGAGTTATTTGACTGAAATCATCACTTATCACTATAGCCATTGCGGGGCAGACTGATGAGCAGCCCCCGCAAAAAGTGCATACTGTCTGATCGATTATTAGTTTTCCTGACATGATTCTTAACGACTCTTCCGGTTGGCAATAAAAAATTTGACTTTTAAAATAGCTAAGCGGATAATCCGGGTGCTATATAAAAATCACCTTTTTACAATGTAATCCCCTGACTATTGGTTTTGAGGTAAAATCAGGTAATCCCATTCCTCTGCACTGACTTTTCCAAGCTCTGAGAAGAGTTTTTCCGCCTTTTTTGCATCATTCAGTGTGATCCTGATTTCCAGACCTTTTTTCTCGAATCCGGGGGAGGGAGTAAACTGGACATTGGATGGCATCGGGTTAATTTGTTTCACTCTGCTCTTCCAGCTCTGTTCCATGGAAGAGAATATTGGAAATCTCCTTTGGTAAAGAACCGCTCTTAGTTTTTGAACCTTTTGAGGTGCATTTATAACCTGATCAGTCAACAGTGTTTCTATCTGCTCGGATCGAAGTATCTCTTCGATGGAGCGGTTCTCCCTGCAGGAAAGTTCGGGCAGCCATTGAAGAAGTTCCCGCTGATTCTGACGGGTAAAGGGAAGGGAGGTGAAGAGATGCTTGATGCTTGTTTTTTGATCCTGGGGGAGAGAGGAAAAATCCTGCGCGAGGGAAGAGTCCAGATGGCCATCGCGGATAAGTCCGATCACAGACTGCTCCATTTGGATCAAAAGTTCACATTCATAACGTTCCCTGGATGAGATTCCAGCTGTTTGGGTCAGCATAAGGTAGTCAGATTCCGGGCGGTTATTTTTAAGCCATTTTGTGATATTGATTTTTTCTTCAAGTGTGCGGGGCCTGGAGCTGTTGAAAAGTATTCTCAAAAAAGCACCTTCTTCTTTGCTAACTTCTGCGCAAAGGCAGGTACAATGAGTCTCTGAGCTCTCAAGGAGTTTCTGATATCGTTTTACCCCATCTATAATTTGGTAATCCCCTTCAGACCGTGTCAGGACGATGATAGGGAAGTGGAGGTTGGCAGTGGCGCTATTGGCTGAATCAGGAGAGTAGAACAGGTCCTCTGGAAGATGAATCCTGTTCAGTTGCACTTTTCGCATTATAAGCTCCGGGATACAGTTTATCTGATCCGAAGGTCTCTTTGCCTGCGATTGCGCTGTACTTTTTGTAGTCATTCAAATTTCCTCTTTTTAGTGCTCCGTTGGCGATAATGGCGGCTTTTTTCTGTAATGCCTGCACGGCCCTTTGGCGCTTTAGTTCATCAAGATTGTAAGAAGATAATATTTTCTCTATTGCATATACCCTGAATTTATCCTGGCAGGGTACCGAAGAGGAGAGTTGGTCAGGATGGCCCCCGTATCGTATCAGGTGATTCTTTTGGACAAGACCGACCTTTTCGGCAATGGTTATCCTTAACCAAAGATCGTAATCTTCACAGGCCGGCAGAGTTTCATCAAACCCTTTGTGTAAATCAAACAGTTCTCTTTTCAACAAAACCGAAGAGGGGGTAATGCTGCACCGTTCAAGGCTTTCAAAGAAAAGATCACCCTGTTTTTTTTCAAAGGCCCGTGGTGGATTAACCCGCCTTCCGTTTCGGATCCAAATTTCCCTGGACTGCAGAATGTTGATGGAAGGATTCTGGCTTAACCACTCCATCTGCTCTCTGAGCTTAGAGGGGAGCCACTGATCGTCTGAGTCCAGAAAAGCAATCCATTGACCGTTTGATATTTCAACCCCTCTGTTTCTGGCGCAGGATACTCCGCGGTTTTCACTGAGGGAGAGGGTCCTGAGATTGCTGAATGATGATATCGCATCAGCAGTCGAGTCGCTCGATCCGTCATCAACCACTATCAGCTCAAAATCACTGAAATCCTGAGTGAGAACCGACTTTATTGCTCGTCCAATAAAGCCCGATCTGTTATATACAGGAATTATTACGCTTATCCGTGGCATAGAATTAAAATACAAAAAGAGAAACGAAGGTATAAAGGGGTATGGGTATAATTATACATTCTGTAAATGCCTGGTTTCAGATCTGAATCCAGGCGTAAAGAGGTTATAAATTTTACTATCTTACCGGGCGGACCGCTCTGAACCCGGTGTATTTATCCCTGAAATCAGGTGCAGCATCACTACGGTGAAAGGAGCTGAGACTTCGCGGCATACTTCTCCAGGTCCCCCCTCTCATGATTCTTACCAGACCGGAATCGGGTCCGGTCGGATCAATCTCATTACTGATCGGGTATTTATCCCACCAATCATTACACCACTCCCAGACATTTCCCACCATATCGTAAAGACCAAATTGGTTAGGTTTTTTTGATCCCACCGGATTGGGGCCGTAAAGTGGGTCACCCTTGCCTAAAACCCATGAATTAAAGTTCCAAACAGCATATCGGCTGATAATGTGTTCTTCGTCTGAATTTCCCCAGAAAAAAGTGGTTTGTGTTCCGCCCCTGCAGGCATATTCCCACTCTGCTTCAGTGGGCAAACGATACCCATTGCTATTGAGATCAATGGAAAGATCCACCAGATTCACTGCACTATAATTTCCCAGGGAATCAGTTTTGTACTCAACCTCAGAATATATGTAGACAGTATCGAGGTTGTCTCTTTTGCTGCGTTCATTACAGTAAAGAGCCGCATCAAACCATGTCACATTTTCAACCGGACGGTTAAGGTCGCCAGCAAACCGGGATGGATTTTTTCCCATGAGCTTTTGATAGTTGTACTGGGTTACAGGCACTGAATCCATCCAGAAATCATAGGTGAAGCTTACATTGAGGTATTGACCCGTGGAGTCATTTCCCATGATAAAATTTTCACTCTCAGCTGGAATTCTCACCATTCCTTCAGGTGTTTTGGTACTGCAGCCAATAAGAAATGTCAATGAAAAGAAAACTGTACAGAGCAGATTTTTAATTTTTTCACTCACAATGGTCCTCGATTTTTGTTTTGAATAACACCTCAAAGCTTCGTGCTCAAGGTGATGAAAAAAAAATAGTTGTCATGGAAGTTTCAGGTCTACCTGATACACTGTGTCCGGGTTTTCAAACCATGCATTGTTTACCTCGTAAACGGGCATCCAGGCGTATGCAGTATTATCGGAATCAGATGCTCTAACGAGTAGGTTGAAGATTGTTGAGACTGTTTCGCCCGTTCTTCTCTGATAAACATCCCGGGGCATGTAGATGGTTCCATTTTGACCAGTTATGCCGGTGAGAAAAGGGGTATCTGAAACTGATGAATCCCTGACAGAAAAAAGCTCGATAACTGCCCCGGGAACAGGTGAACCGTATGAGTCTGTAACATTTAGTCTCATCTGTGGTATGGCAGTTTTTCTTACAAGCTCACGGTCAATTGGTTTATTCTTATTGTAGTTAATGATATTTTGGCTCCATTTGCACCAGTTATCTACATCGTATGGCCAGGACATAATAGAAATATCTGAATTGTAGGAGGTGTTATTAACCGGGTTTTTGGATTCCAGTACAGTAACTGTGGCAAGAGTACTGACACCTCTCATGGCAGCAAAAAGAAACGCTGTTGCATCGACTGCATAGCTGTGGAGGATATCCCCGTTGAATGTCCGGGTTGGGAACAGGCCCATTGTGTTGGTCGGGCTCCAGTAGGCAGCTCCCCTGTCTGTGAATCTGTCAATGATAAGGCGATAGTCTACATTTGGCGGAGGTGCGATTATCTCTTCAGAGGTGTTGTTTGAGTATGTATAGAGTGAATCAATTTCAAAATAGATGTATCCATCGAAATCATCAGTAGAGTTGAATTTGTCATTGGCTTTTTTGAACAGGGTTCTTATGTGTTGTACGGTATTTTCAAGTCCCCCGTATGAAGAAACGGTTGAGTCCTCAACTCCCACAACGACGGAGAAATTCCATAATGGTTTGGGCCAGATTACATCAATTGGTTTCTGAATAGAGTCGGTTTCAAAAAGTACAACTGAAGTAGTGTCGTGACCACGGACGTTGTTCTGGGGCAGAAGTGCGAGATTTTTATCCAGGCTGGTTCTGTAATAGCTGTATTCTACGGTGTTGCTGTCAAGAGCAGCCCTGAGATTAATCGTTCCCAGTGATATGGTATCACTGTGGTCCTGCCGCACTGTGACCGGCAGGTAATTAACTGTATTTCCAAAGATAAATCCGATGTCAAAATGCCCCTGTGGAATATCGGTAAGCCTGAAACGGCCCACATTGTTGGGGCGGGTAATTTTTTCTGTGCCCGGTATGATAATGCTTATATCCTGAGGCTGTGTTGAGGGATCGGGAACAACTGTGCCGGTCAGGGTAAGGGTTGGCTTAAGGGTCAGATCAAAAGACTGGTTTTGTGAGGTAGAGTTTGTTTCCAGTCTTGATTCAACTGCAGCAACGTGCTGTTCCTGAAAATTGCTGAAAATAACATAGCGACCGGCTTCGGGAGAGAAAAATGAATAGAAACCGGTACTGTCGGTAAAAACACTCGTATCAGCGCTGCCTCTGTCTCCCTCTTCGGTGATAAGAACGCTTCTCAGTGTTACTGAAGCATTTTCCATTGATTTGCCATGCTGGTCAGTAACATTCCCCATAATCACAGGATTGCCTGTCTCGGTACTGCTCCCTCCTCCCGCCAGATCTAAAGAACATCCCTGCAGCACAATAACAGCAAAGTATATTAGAGAAGCGACAAACGTTCTCATGTGTCATTTTCCTTTCTGTTTTCATCCGGAATTTTGGAGAGCGGGAAAAGATGAAAATTCAAAGCGTACACCCTGTCTGCCTCCTGATCCAGATTTACCAGTTGAACAATCTCTCTTCTGAACGCTTCAAGTCTCTCTGTAATGATTTTGTAGGTATTCTCCGAAAGGCCCAGTGTGAGACCTGAGAAATTGCGTTGGGAACGGGGAACCTGATCGAGAGCTTTGGATGCGAGATCCATATCTCTGAGATAATGTTTCTGAAGAGAGTGGCGTTTTATTTCATCGCCTGTCGATATTGCAGTATTGCTTACTTTCCATATTCCGTCTTCATCCGTATAGATCATTCCAAGCTTTTGAAGGAGCTGCACCGATTTTTTGGCTTTGGAGACGGTTATGGGAGGGTTTACCATTCCCGCAAGCCACTCATAATCATCTCTGAAATCATACATGTTTATGAGTGAGCGAATTATCAGATGGTGTCTTTCGGAAAATACAAGGTACTGATCATCTCTGATGAGTTCGGGTTTTGAGTAGCGGGACACCTCTTTTCTCAGCAGAGAGAGGCGTGTAAAGTACAGATCACGGTCTTCGTGATTTTTTGCCTGATTGAAATGAACAAGAAGACGAAAGTAGTTGGCTTTTCTCTTAGTCAGTTTGATCGCCTTGCATACTTTCTGACTGCTCTGGGGAGAGAGATTTTTGCTTCCCTGAATCACCCGGTAGATAAAATCTTTGGTTTTGAACCCGCACATATCGGAGAACACACGATAGGAAAACCGTGGATCGCAGTTTTTCTGGTAAGCAAACCACTCGGAAAGAAATTGCCGGTAATCTGTGTAGTTATATATTAAATCTGTATTCATGATATAATCCTCTGTCTTCCTACAATATAAGACAACCTCGGCATTATTTCCCACCTTTTTTTTCTGTTTCTTAAAATCCGGACAACGGTCAAAGGAGTTGTCTGATTGTCTTTTAGTGAGCAGGAGTGGTTCAAATGTGATGATCGGTTAAATGTTGCATGTTAGGCAATGGGTGTTTCAGTGTTTGGGTTGTCTGAAAACAGGCAGAACGCGCATTAGGAAAAAAATATTGCCGTTTATATGTCATATTGACAATGGCTTATGGGGTGCTCGGGGGTTGTCCAAATTAAAAACAAAGCAAAAAATCCAAATTTACGGTATAATTTAAAGTTAAGGGTGGGCCAGCCCCACTGATGCTGTTAACTCAAACACATACCTTTTAAAGGAGTACCACTATGAAAACCTCTCCTCCATCCAGGCTCAGGAGGATCTCAGCTGTAACAATGATGTTACTGTTGGCTGTAATGTATCTCTACGCCAGACCCCATCTGGGTGAAGAGTTTGAACTCAGACAACCTGATGGAAGTTTGGTTCCGGTACTCGTGTGGGGTGATGAGTACTATCAGGATGTAGAGTGTCCGGATGGTTTTACTCTTATCAGATGTTCCGAAACAGAGTGGATACACTACGCAGAAGTATCAGAAGACGGTACAGAGTATGTCCCCAGCGGAGTTATTTATCACGGAGATATGGCACCTGCTCCGGGGCGTGTTTCCAGACCAAGACAGAGGCACAAACGTATTGCAAGAGAGGAAATTACCCGAAGACAGCGGAAAAACCGGGAATCGATGGGGTATTACGAACATCTGGAAGAGGCGGCTGGAGATGAATTCAGAATGTCCCCAATGTTTGATGATGAAGCTCAGCCTTCCAGTGATGTCAGGGAGGTGGTTGGGTTAACCATCCTGATTGACTTTCCCGACCAGAGATCAAATGTCACAAGAGCACAGGCAAATAATTTCCATAACCAGAGGGGCTATAACCTTGATAACAATAATGGCTCTGTTTACGACTACTGGCATGACGTTTCCGGCGGAAAGCTGAGTTATACAAATGTTGTCACTGATTATGTCAGAGTCAGCAGGAATAAAGGATACTACGATTCAGGTTCTGGCTATGGCAGAGTAACAGAATTTCTCACCGAAGCGCTGCAGATTCTCAATTCCAGAGGGTTCAACTTCCGCCAGTTATCAAGAACTTCACAAAACAGGGTCGTGGCTTTGAATATTCTATATGCAGGCCAGCCGGAAGCTGGATGGGCAAACGGGCTTTGGCCGCATATGGGAACTTACAGGGGGAATTTTGTTTCTCATGATGGAGTGAGAATAGGGCGTTACCAGATGACAAATATTGGTAACAGACTCACTCAGGGTACTTTTAATCACGAAACAGGTCACCTCGTTATGGGATGGCCCGACCTTTACTCCTATGATGGTCACTCAAACGGGGTGGGAAATTGGTGTATAATGAACTTTATCGCCAGCAGCACAAATCCTCCACCTCCAAACCCCTGGTTTGCCCATCAGGCTGGCTGGATCAATGCCCGTGATATCACCAATGCTTCCCGGGGTACGCAGTTTACTCACCAGGCTAATTCACTTGATGCATTTTTCTATTTGGGTACAAACACAGGCAGCTCAAGAGAATTATACATAATAGAGTCAAGGCGCAGAGCCGGACGGAGTGCCAGTTTACCGGGATCTGGGCTTCTTATCTGGCATGTCCACCGGGACGGAAATAACACCAGAGATGTACCTGACCGTCCACCTCTTGTAGCCCTAATACAGGCTGATGGAAGAAGGGACTTGGAGGGAAGGCGCAACAGGGGTGATGCAGGTGATCCATTTTTTGAAGGGCATAACAATCGGTTTAACAGAACCTCAACACCCGCTTCAATATGGCACAACAGGGTAGCATCTGGTCTTGACATAGGTAATATAAGTGAGAGAGCTGCTACCATGACCTTTACCATAGGTAACGAAATTATTACCACAAAATGCACCCTAACTGTGCGGGCAACCAACGGATCAGTAAGAGCTAATCCCAACAAGACAGTATTTGACTTCGGTGAAAGTGTAGTACTGACTGCAAGTGCCAATGATGGATATGAGTTCAGTCACTGGAGCGGAGATGCTTCCGGAACTGAAAACCCTCTTACCCTCACCATGGACAGAAACAGAACTGTGCGTGCCAATTTTGTACAGGATATAAGCAGTGGTAATGTCGTGAGCAGGGTAAACTGGAGCGCATACAAAGACGATTTCGGATCTGAAATCGATACCGGTTCCTCAATCCTGGTCAATGATGTAGCTACTATGGGGTATACTGTAGTAAGACAGCCGGATGAAGACAGTTGGCCATGGGTGAAACTTATGGCAAGCTTTGACGATCCGCTGACCGGGATGGGAAGTGTAACAATAGAATACAGAAGCTCCGAAGGGCTTAATGTGAGTCTCGAGCAACCCCCTCTTAACATGAACGGTACTTCCTGGCAGAGCAGTTTGGAACCAAGCAGCAACTGGAGAACTGTGAGATTGAGTCTTTCTGATTTCGCTCAGCCGCCCTATGTAACCAATGGCACAGATCTGAATCTTGATACTGTTTACAGTTTCTCCTTCAATCCCAGTCCCCAGAATATAAATGCCACTACTGACGGACAGGTAGAGATAAGGCAGTTGATTTTCCATGGGGTTGATTGGGATCTTGATGAGATGTATACACTTACTGTCAATGCCCAAAACGGCTCCGTGACCCGCTCGCCGAACAGAATCAACTACAGCCATAATGAAACGGTTACTCTTACAGCAAGTGCAGATGATGGATACCGGTTTTTAAGTTGGAGTGGTGATGCCTCAGGTGTTTCAGAGTCAATTGAAGTAACCATGGACAGAAACAGAACCATAACTGCAAATTTTGAACAAGATGTATTCGATGTGGATACAACCGGAGCGAGTGATAATCTGGTCGGGTTAATAAGCTGGACTACGGTTGCAGACGATCTGGGTTCTTCTGCTGATACGGGAAGTTCGATGGTAATCGAAGATGTGGTGAAAGCCGATCTGAATCGGATCGAACAACCTTCCGAAAATCAATGGCCATGGATAAATATTACAGGTACATTGAATAATCAGTCACTTACAGATATAACTGCCATGAGAATCACCTACAGAAGTACTGAACCTCTTAAGGTCCACCTGGCTATGAGTGAGCTGGCTTCTGAAGGCCTCACCCATTACCATTCAATTGAAGCAACCGGTAACGAGTGGAATACGGTATATCTGGACCCATCAAGATTTCGTCAACCTGACAGGGTCGAGGATAAGGAAGATCTGGACCTTTCCTCTGTGTTCTCAATACTCTTTGAAATTGACAGTGATGACTACTCAAACGATGTCAGTTCAACTATTGAGATAAGTGATCTGGTTCTGTTTAATTTCGATTACGTAGGAACAATCGCTTCAACTCAAAACAGAGGGCTGATACAGATTACAGAACCAAGACTCACCCGCTCAGCGGTTTCTTTTACCGTAGCGGAAGGCCATAGCAGCATAACCCTGTATTCACTTGATGGTAGAAATCTGGCTACTCTCCATAACGGTTATCTCAATGCCGGAACGCACACATTAAGACTGAACGGAGGAAATCTCTCAGCCGGAATCTATCTGGTAAAAATCAATACCGGAGATAAGGTTACGGTATACAGACAGATGGTAAGGTAAGCAGATATCACACACATCAAATGTATTTGTTTAAGAAAAGGGTGTTGCCAGTAAGGCAGCGCCCTTTTTTCTGTATACTGCGGCCCTTTTTTTCATCATATGGGGTTACTTTTAGTGTTCCCTTTCATCTCAACTTTGTTCTACTATTCTTCTACCCTCTTCACTGGCTTCCCGTTGCTATTGGATGATACTTTCGGGTTGTTGCCTAATGTTTTACTTCGGCACCAGCAAAAGACAATCCGGATGGGAAAAGCATACGCTGTCTTATAGCTATAGGAATAAGAATAGTTTTGATCGGGAGGGAGCGGGTCTTCAGTTCGCTCACCCGATTGTAAGAAGCGTAGTCTTCAAAGCGTGCTGTAAGCGAGGGACCGATCCTGCATCCTGCGGACCCTCGGCAGCCATCCAAATCCATCGGTTATCTTTGGAACAATCCCGGTACTTTACTTCGCTGAAGCTCCAGCTGAGGGCTTCTGAATTTCCTCTGAAAGAGCATTTGGAAATGATAGAGTAAAAAAATTCGAATCCGAAGTCGAAAAGTTTGACTTTCAATTCAAAGTGTTAGTATTTTGGCTTTTTAGTGTCTCTATATCTGAATATCGGTAACAGCAAGGTGGAGTTGAATTCGATGAATCCGAAATCTCAAAGAATACGTGCGGTGCACAACATGAAGCAAAATCTTATCTTGGATGCCGCACTTAAGATTATATCAAGGGATGGTTATCATAGTGCACGGCTTGAAGACATAGCCGATGAGGCTGGTTTCTCCAAGGCATCACTCTATCACTATTTTCCCGACAGGGAAGCGCTTGTTTTGCAGCTGGTTTTAAGGGAGCAAAGGGATCTTATGGAGAGGTGCGAAGAGATACTACTGGAGGAAAAGGAGGATTTTTGCGAAGGACTAAAAAGGTTGATTCGTCTGTTTTTTTCCACAATGATGAAGCATGCTCAGTTTCATAAGTCTTTTGGGGATTTGCTTGAGAGAAAGTTTTCAAATATGGCCGATATGGCAAGCAAACACACTGAGCTTTTTCAGGAAGTTATTCGAAATCATCAGGAAATATCAGCCTGTATTTTTCAGCTGGTAGACAGGGGGCTGGGTCAGGGGAAAATAGATTTACCTGAAAATCTTGATTCACAAAGGGTAGCTCTTTATATAAATTCTATTATTGAGGGGATTTTCAAACAATCATGTCTCAGGGATATGAATAACATCGATATAGATGGGGAAACTGAAAGGCTTTTTCTTTTTCTCAGTCCATGGTTGAAGCAGAAAACGGAGATGTAAGATGAAATTAAGTGTATCGAAAGTATTGATGTTGCTGAGTGGGATTTTCTTTTTGAGAAGTGGCCCGGCATATTCTGAAGTTTTGGAACTGGATCTGCAGCGTTGTATAGAGATGGCGCTTGGCTCAAATATTCAGCTCCAGATTTCAAAAGAGAAGATCAATGAGAGTGAGGCGGCACTTAAACAGGCCACAGCAGGGTACCTGCCAAAGATAAGCGCAAATGCAACCTATTCCCGTCTGGGTGAAGCTCCTACAATGGATATTTCTGGTATTATGCCTGGTGCCGGGTTGGTAGAGGTTGGGAGTCAGAATAACTATAACGTAGGGGTCAATGTCAATCAGCCTCTTTTTACCGGTGGCAGGATAAGGACAGGACATAGGATCGCTCTTCAGAACAAAAATGCAGCTCAATGCGAGAACCGTGCTGTTGAAAAAGATGTGGTTCGGGAAGTCACACAGGCATACTACACTGTGCTGGCATCAACTCGGAGCCTGGAAGCACTTGACAGTTCGATAGTGTTACTGGAGCAGCTTAAAAAGGATCTTGAAAATGCCGTTGAGGTGGGGATGCGCGGAGAGCATGAGCTGCTTCAGGCCGAAGTTCAGCTTTTAAACCAGCAACTCTCACGAAGGCAGGCTAAAACCGGGGTGTTGGCTGCGCAAAGAATGCTTGCAAACCTTATCGGTTTGCCCCTGGACCAGTCTTATCGGCTCGATGATTACATTCCAGAACCGGAGCAATTCAGTATTCCATCCATTGAAGCTCTTGTGAAAAGTGCACATACCCGCTTACCCGAGGTGAAGGTGATGGAAAATCAGCTCTCTATTGTTGGACACCAGATAAGTTTGGCCAGAGCGGAATATATGCCCAGCCTTTTTGCAACCGCTGGGTTTGACGCCCAGACAACGGGCGTGGAGTCACTGGAGTGGCGTGATAACTGGATGGTTGCTCTGAGTCTGCAATGGAATATCTTTGACTGGGGAGCCGCTCGTCAGAAAAGGGCTCAGGCAGAATCACAGTATCGCCAGCTTGAACTTGGAATCCAGGAGTTCAAAAACGGATTGGAATTTATGGTCCGGAACAATTATCATGCGTTAAAAGACGCATATGAGGCAATCGAGATCAGTCGCAGAAGCGTTGAGCAGTCAAGAAGATCTTACGAAGTTACCTATGATCAATATCATCAGGGAATGGTTCCCAACAGTGAGCTTTTGAATGCTCAAAATTTACGTCTGCAGTCTGAGATCGCTTTCTACAGGGCGCTCAGTGAGTACCATTCAAAACGGGCAGATCTTGAATATCTGATTAGTTTCGATTAATTATCACACCGAAAGGAAATTTGTTATGTACAGGAGAAGAAAAACTTCTCGATTGGTGGCAAAAGGGGTAGCCATGTCAGTGGTTCTTTCAGCCATGTTTTTGGCTGGTTGTGATTGGAACCGGGCTGAGGATGGAGAAGCTGGAAAAGAATTTGAAAAAATATCTCTTGCAGTGAGGGCTTCAGAAGCAGGAGAGAGGGATATCTCGAAAACCCTAAGCTTTTCCGGTAGTATCGATGCATTCAGGCGAGTTTCTGTTGCACCGGCATCACCGGGACAGATCGAAAGGATATTTGTAGAAGAGGGGCAGAATGTCAGACAAGGGCAGATGCTGGTGAAAATGGATGACCGTCAGCTTCAGGCCGCAGCCGCTAATCTTCGTCAACTAAGAAATGATTACGAACGAATCAAAACGTTAAGGGAACGGGGCAGTACAACCCAGCAGGCGTATGACCAGATACGATCCGGTTACGAGGCGGCAAAAGCGAGTCACGATCTTTTGAAGAGTTCTGTGGAGATCAGGGCTCCCTATGCAGGTACAATTATTGGTAAACATTTCAATGACGGAGAGATCTACACTGGTGCACCCGGAGCTGCTGGTTCTGCCGGTATAGTGGAGCTGGCTCAGCTTGGCAGGATGAAAATAGAGATCATGGTCCCTGAGCAGGATCTTGTGAGGCTCAAACCCGATCAGCAGGCTTATGTCCGCACAAGCGCATATCCCGACACGGTATTTCAGGGCAGGGTGCATACTGTTAATCCCGCTCTCAACAGAATGAGCAGAACTTCAAGGGTTACCATTGAGATTGACAACCCGGATCGACTCCTGATGCCGGGGATGTTTGCAAGAGTTGAAATTGTAACGGATGTTTTTGAAAATGTCCTCTCCGTACCAGTCTCTTCTATTGTCAGAAGAAACGGAGAAGCACTGGTTTTCGTGGTTGATGACATGGGAGAAACCCCCTTTGATACCAAGCCTGAAAAAATTGCTGTGGAAACCGGAATAGTAACAGAGAGATACGCTGAAATAACAGGCGGACTTGATTCCGGTGCGTTTGTTTTAACAGAAAATAACGTCAGTCTAACAGAAACCACTGACATCAGGGTCGTATCTGTCGAGCGGATTATAAAGGAGTAAATATAGATGAATTTATCTAAGTTTTCGGTTACCAGGCGTGTAACCATAACGATGCTTATATGTATAATTATTCTTTTCGGATTAATATCTTTTGTAAGACTTGGTCTTGACATGATGCCGGAGCTGGAGTTTCCGGTGCTTACAGTATCTACTACCTATGACGGTGCTGCAGCAGAGGATGTGGAGCAGCTGATCACACGACCCATAGAGCAGGCAGTTTCAACAATCGGCGGGCTTGAAAACATCTACTCTACTTCTTCCGAAGGGCGTTCAACTGTATCTGTAGCTTTTGAATGGGGAACAAACCTCGATTTTGCAGGGCAGGATATACGTGAAAACATAAGCCGGATAAGGCGTTTTTTGCCCGATGAAATAGATGATCCGATGGTAATGAAATTTGATATCTCTCAGATGCCCATTATGCTGCTTGGGGTGACGGGTATGAGTAATACCTCGGAGCTAAGGCAGTATCTTGAGAATACGGTCTCTCCCAGGCTTGAGCGTCTGGAGGGTATCGCCGGAGTACAGGTCGGGGGTGGTCTTAGAAGAGAGATAAATGTCTTTTTGGATAAGACACGAATGGATCAATACGGAATTGGAATCGATGCAGTGTCGGGGGCTATTTCTGCATCGAACATGAATGTGTCAAGTGGGCATGTCACTGCAGGACATCAGGAATTTCTGGTCAGAACAATGGGGGAGTTTCAGGATATTGCCTCTATCGGAAACACCGTCATCACAACCATAAACAATTCGCCCGTAAGAATCAACGATATTGGCCGTGTGGAGGATACCTTTGAGGAACGCCGCAACCGTATGCGGCTCAATGGTCGCGACGGGGTGGTGATGATGATCACCAAGCAGAGCCAGGCCAATACATTACAGGCGGTCAGCAGGATCAGAACCGAGCTGGAAGAGATGGGGTCAATCATGCCCTCTGATATAGAGTTTATGACCATATTTGACCAGGGTGAAATTGTAGAGCAGGCAACGGGTAACACCGCTTTTTCGGTTTTTGTCGGGGGATTACTGGCAATATTCATGTTGTGGCTGTTTCTTAGAAACTGGCGGCCAACACTGGTTATCACGTTGGCAATTCCAATATCGGTTATAACTACTTTTATCGGTATGTATGCTTTGGGTTATACTCTAAATATCATCACTATTGGAGGTTTTGCCCTTGCGGTTGGTATGCTTGTTGACAATGCAGTTGTTGTCATTGAAAACATTTATCGTCATCTCGAAGAGGGCTCTCACAGAAACACCGCTTCTATTGAAGGTGCCTCAGAGGTTGCAATGGCCATAACCGCTTCCACCCTTACAACTGTGGCGGTTTTTATTCCACTTGCACTTTCAGGTGGATTCGCAGGAAGAATTGCTCAGCCCCTTGCACTGACAATCTGTGCAGGACTTGCTGCATCATTGTTTGTGGCGGTTACAATTATTCCTATGTTGGCTTCTGTGCTGTTTAAGAAAAGGCAGCAAAAAGGAAAAGAGTTTGAGGAAGCACATGGCGGAAAACTGTTTCACAGAATTCAGAGTCGGTATGAATCCGCTCTGAAGTGGGCTTTGGAGCAGTGGGTTTTGGTTATCGCAGTTGTGGCGATACTTTTTGCCGCAAGTGTATTTGGGGTAATGGAAATTGGCGGAGAATTCATGCCGGACAGTGATGATGGAATGGGACAGGTTTCCTTTAGTCTTCCAGTGGGTACAAACCTTGAGGAGACAAACCGATTGGCCACTGCAATTGAAGAGAAATGTATGTCAATCCCTGAGATCAGTGAAGTTGCAACAATGATCGGTGGTATGAGAAGAAGTGGAGGACCAACTGATGTCAATGAAGGGCAGCTGTTTTTCAGGCTGGTTCCATTTGAGCAAAGAGACCGGTCTACAAGAGAAGTGGTAAATGAAATTCGTCAATCGATACCTGAGCTTCATGACGTGGTGGTTGAGTTTCCTGCCATGAATATGATGGGAGGGGCTTCAAACCCCATAGAGGTCAAGCTTTTTGGTTCAGACCTCGCTCAGCTAAGGATGTATGCAGATACTGTAAGGTCGATGCTGGGTTCAATTGAAGGTGTCTACGATGTAAATGTTTCCATGAGAGAGGGAAAACCTGAGATGCGCATAATCCCTGACAGGGATAAGGCTGCATTCATGGGCTTGAACATGCTTGATATTGGTATGGGTGTCCAAAACGCAAACATGGGTCGCGTTGTTTCAAGATACAGGGAAGGGGGAGAAGAGTTTGATATCAGAATCAGGCTTGACGAATCCGACCGTCAGACAAGGGAAAATATAAGCCGCATACCGCTGATCTCAAGAACCGGTGTTATTACACCGGTAGCAAATGTAGGAGAAATTGTACTTGAGAGAGGGCCTATTTCTATAGACAGAGAAAACCGTGTGAGAAGAATATCTGTGACTGCTCAGGTTGAAGGGAGAAATGTGCAGGCGTATGCAGAGCAGGTACAGGAAAAGTTAAGACCTCTGGAAGCCGCATTGCCTTCCGGCTATTTCATTGAACTTGGTGGATCTTACCAGGATATGAACGAAACTTTCTTCGATCTTGCTCTGGCTTTTATCGTTGCGGTGATCCTTATCTATATGGTTATGGCCGCTCAGTTTGAGAGCTTTTCTCAGCCGTTTATCGTTATGTTTACAGTACCGCTGGCTTTTATTGGTGTGGTATTTGGCTTGATGATTATGGGACATCCTCTTTCTGTCCCCGCGTTTATGGGAGTAATCATACTCTCCGGGGTGGTGGTTAATAACGGTATAGTAATGATAACCTATATCAATCAACTTCGGCACAGAGGATTGTCAAAGGGTGATGCTATTGTCAGGGCTGCAGGGATAAGACTCAGGCCGATTCTTATTACTTCCCTTACAACTATTACAGGGGTGTTGCCAATGGCGTTCTCAAGGGCTCAGGGTTCAGAAATGCAGGGACCTATGGGAACGAGTGTGGCGTTTGGTCTCTTTGCTGCCACTTTTCTCACTCTGTTTGTTGTACCTGTCATCTACAGTGGTGTAGACAGAATTTCCGGTAGCATAACCAGAGCCCTCAAAAAAACAGTTCTGGGAAGTCATGATGCTTAGTTGGCTTGTCAAAAAAGTCAATGCGGAATAAAAAAATCAGGACTTCCGGATACAGGAAGTCCTGATTTTTATATAGGGTAATGATTTCCTAACTCTCTGCTGATACCTGCTGGTTTTGCTCACTTCGGTGACGATAAATCTTAAGCAATCTGTAAATTTGTTCTACCGTAATGTCAAAATGTTGAATAAGTTTACATTCTTTGCCTTTCGGGTGTTTATATGTCAGATAATACAATGTGTTTTTCCCTGTACCAGAGGATTCAATGGTTTCATCTTTTATGTCAGCCCAATTGTAAAATTCAGTCGAGCTTGTTTCGATTCCTTCATTGCTTATAATGATTTGAGGATTTCTGTCGTTAAGCTTTTTGTAAGAATTGTAAAATGCGAACGTGCCGCCAATCAATGCAATTAATCCAGCAATGAAATATGGATTATCTGTTAATACCATAATAAGCCCTGTAACAGCAAAGCATAAACTTACAAATACTTTAAGCTCCTTAATGGATTCCGAAAGGTAAATATCAGTTTCGTCCGGCGTTGCGAGTTCTTCCTCATACAAATCTTCTATGTCAAAATTATCTTGTAAATTTTCCATTAATTTTCATTTCGTTATAATTGTATGTTGGTTTTGTACACTTTCAAAAGCATAAGTAATCATAGTTATGGCATTGTAAGAGAACGTACATACCCTGTATGAGTGATTAGTTGGTTTTTTTATGATGTTTCAAAAGTGTACATTCTTGCGCTATGCCATACTGGTACCTTTCTCACTTGCTAAGCACCCTGACTAAATTGCCTGTTCTTGAAATTCTGCTTACCTCTTTACTCTGAGGGCCATCGATTCGTAAAAAGTGGATTCCATTGGGAATATTCAAATTAAGAGTATACCTTGTTCCGCCCTCAGTAGATAGGCTGAAATTTTCTATCATACGTCCGCTTATAGAAAACAACCTGAAGTTGTGTGTCCCGTAATCAGGAGATTGGAAAGACAGTTGATTGCCTCCGGATAATCTATATCTTTTCACGGGCTTGAAAACAGAACCTGATTTGATTGAGCTCACGTCTCTGTATTCTCTTTTAAGAAGGGTTACTTCTCTAAGGGTAAAACTGCCTGAAATACCATCAGATACTGTGGCAAATGAGATACTGTCAACTTCGCTTAAATTGAGAGCAGTTCCCTGTGTCACCCATTCAGGCTGACTGAAGTGGATCGGATTAAGGTAAACAGTCACAAGATCTTCCGAAGGTTGAATGAAATGCTCGTGTGAAGCACCTCCCTGGGCAAGCCCGTTTTGTTCCAACACTACCCTGATGGGCTCAGATGATTTATAGGTGATTTTTAAAAAAGAAAGGCTGTCTAATCCGATTTGGGGTATAGTAGTTAGAGCTCCCCAGGCATACTGACCTTCCCATGAATCACTGGATGTAATACTGTAGTGCCATTCCAATTCAGGTTCATCGAGATGTCTTCCAGATGAGTCGAGAGATGCCGTGGAACCCAAAGCGTCCAGTCGTAGGTTCCATTGTGCTTCATTGACAAGATTGCCGCTCATTTCTTCAAGTGTAATACTGTCGGCGTAGTCGGGAGCCCACCAGTTTCCACTTATGTAGAGCATATTTAGCAGGGTGATTGATGCAGAATAGTACCCGTCAAAATTTGTACGCAGACGAGTCCAGCCACTATTTATAAAATGTTGATAAGTTGTACAGATTGTAGCTGCTGATATCAGAGGTGCAACATACATTGCCCCCGCATCGCCATCTGTAGCTGGTATGCCATCGAGATAGTATCCGTGAGAAATTTTTCCCGGATCACCACCCGTTTGTTCATGAATGAAATCAACAAGCTTGCCTACAACCTCTCTTGACTCAGGAGTGCCATAGTGACCATAATCCATTACAAGCCTCCAGGGGGTGCGGCAGGCGTTCTCCCAGTATTCCCCGTCTTCGGGCCTTTCAAGAAAATTAGGATCCGCAGGACGAGGAGGGAAACCGACGATGAAATCGGGTAAAAATCCTGATTCAGTATGCCTTACTGTACGGGCGATTGTGTAAATATTGGAGGCAACAGTAAGCCAGGTGGGGTCGGAATCCACTTGGAAAAAGGCGCGCAGATGTCCCCCCATCCAGTCTGATGAGCGGGTGGCTGTGCGGTAGAGATCGTTCCCCGATCCGGGAGCCCATGAACCAAGCAGTATCCGGTTGTTGGTTCTGTCAATGTCGTGTTCCATAATCGCACTGATTGTTTTTTTTGCTTCCTCCAGATAGTTGATTTCACCATCTGAGCCCCACTGTGAATGGGCGAGCAGAAGAGCATAGGCGATGTCAAAATCTCCATCTGTTGCTGTAGTATAGCGCGGTTCAAAATATTCCACAGAATCACTGCCTACAATCTGCCAGGACATAAGATAAGGGCTGCTGCTTGAATAATGATCCCGCATCACCCGGTACATTCCATCGAAGTAGTATTTTGCCTCCGGATCCCCTAAGCCCTGATCATCCGAGCTCATCAGTGCAAAAATTAACATCCCAAACCCGTGGGCTTCGGAATGAGTGAGTGCGCTTTCATCGGTATTTGTGCCAGGTGCCCTGATATAATATCCATTATCTGTACTTCGTGCACGAAAAACAAACTGATCTTTCCATTCCTGATAGTAGTAGTGAATGTGAGCGTTAAGTTCTTCCTGAGAATAGTTGCTGGGCTTAACAATATTGTATGACGTTTCCTGTTGCGGAAATGGACGGTTTTGGGAGTGTAATTTCAGGGGTGAAACAATCAGTGACAGAAGTATAATAAATTTTACCAAGTCTATCCTCCATAGCTAAATTGATGTAATACAATAAATTTAGCTTAAAACGAGTCAAAATGCATGAAATGTTTGGTTTCTGGAGAGCTGAGTTTAATTTTGGCGTCTGTCGTGGACGGCCGCAATTTACACCGGCAGTATACTTTGCATCACCCTTAAGAGTACCCTATAGGGGGATTTCAAAACCTTGTTTTCGGTTTTTCCACTTCTGTTACTGCCACAATTATCGGTAAAATCAGCCACAAATGGTGACAAAATATAGGTGTGTTTGTTACATAATACACATATTGTCAAAGACAAAGAGTGCAAAACATAAGCATCTTTTTGATTTTTTTTGTGAAAATGAAGAATTTGAGTTGTGGCGTCAGGTCTCCGACAAATCTGGTGGGATTGAATAATATCTTTTCAAGTGTGTGTTGGGATGATAAGAGAGAAATCAGAAAGGGGTTTTTCTGGTTTTCTTTAGTATCGGTTTGAATAAGCGAAAAATTTTTTAGCTTTTATGACGAAGTACCACTTCTCTCCAAAGTCCTGTTTCAGTATCCTTGACAAGCTTTATCTGGGGTGTCTCGCCACCATCAAAAACCATAATTTCTCTTTCGTTCAGTACCGTTTTACCATGGAAAGTAACTCCCAGATTCATGATCACTCTGTACTGGGTTATCAGGAATTCTTTCATTCTTTCGAAATCCTCCTTACTTTCGTTAAAAGTAAATAAAAGTGTGCCGATACCCTCCTTTTTAAGAGATTCATAAATTTTCACAGGCATATGCTTAAGCTGACGGCGGTTGGAGAGGGTGTTTTTTACAAACACGGATCTCTTGTCAGTGAAAAGAAGATAGGAAAAAATCGCGCCCGGAAAAATATCCCTCAGTGGATCGAAAAGATTACATATTAGATCATCGCAGTTTACGTTTATTTTTTCAAGCTTGCTTTCAAGTACCAGTATGTGACGCGATCCCATATACCGGTAATCAAAAAAACCATCCAGTTCCTTTATGTTTTCATATCCGTATTTACCTTTACCAGACCGTTTAAGAATGATCAGATTGGGGTACTTCTGAATCTTTAAGACGTAATTATCTGTATGTGCTACGATAAAATCATCCCGGTTTTGTGGATTAAAGCGTTGATCAAAAATTCCGCCTGTTTTCCCTTTCCTGTTCAGGTGTTTCAAGAAGTACTTGGTAACTCTTCTTGAAATCCTCTCTGCAAGTTCGCCCATGATATTGCCCTCTGCAGATTTATCAAATGCAAAAGGGGAGTTGAGAAGGTCAAATACGGTGAAAACAGGATAACTGCACTCATTTATTACGTACTCTACCAAAATTTTTTCAAACGGGTTACGATTGTCATTAATGGCATCATTGAGATTGTGCAGCTTGTACTCTCCGCTGATCCCGTGGTTGCGTTTGGTTGAGTAAATGGCTTCGCAATCCCCTGATGCAGAATGGGGTCCTGATGGAATCCATTTTACAGGTTGAAATTCTCTGAAAGGATCGGGATGCTGGCCCATAGATTTTGTGCAGTTTGTTTTAGCTGCCATAAATTATCCACAAAAAACATTTGCAGTTATCACTATATATAAATATCCTATTATGTTGCGAATATTACCATAGTTTTTGTGCTGATTATAAGATCGGTAGATTTCGCTGTGCATAATTCGCCTTTCAGGAAGTAATTTTTGTGGGTAAATTTGCAGATCAAAGACCTGACTCATGCAGCAATTAAGAAAATCACTCATACCTCAGTGCATCGACCGGATCCATTCTTGATGCTTTTAAAGCAGGGTAGAGTCCGAAAAGGATTCCCACTGATGTAATGATCAGGAAAGTGTAGAACAGGTGCATCGGCAGAAGCACCGGTTCTATGGCCCCCTGTGTGGAGCTCATGATCTCTTCTTTAAAAAAGAGCGGACCAGTACCAAGCAAAACTCCGATCATTCCTCCGGTAAAGCTTAGTGTGGTTGTTTCCGCAATGAACTGAATGAAAATCTGAATGTTTTTGGCCCCCAGTGCTTTCCTTACCCCTATCTCTCTTATCCTTTCTGATATACTTGAAAGCATAACATTCATGATACTCAGACCGCCTGTGAGGAGGGAGAAAACTGAAATTATTGACATCAGGACACTAATATTGCCAAGCATGCTCTTTACATTGTCAACCCACTCGGCTGTTCTGTACTCAAAATCTTCAACCCCCCTGTGTCTGCTTTTGAGTACAGTGGCAACCCTTCTTGCCTGTTGAGCTACATTGGTGGGATCTGACACATTTACCTGAAGTCTTCCGGGATTGGGGTCGAGTCCTGTGATGTACATCTGCATTGTTCTGAGAGGAATAAAAACAGCTCTTCTTAGATGCCAGGGGCGGTGACCGGCATGGATTGGTTCATAAATACCGACAATAGTAAATCTGTTGGATCGGAAGTCAATTGTTTGTCCGATAAGCAAATCTTTACTATGTGTATGGCTGTGATCTGTGAAATTCTGGGCAATTTCCCAGGATATAACAGCATTCTTTGATCCGTCTCTGAAGTCCTCATCTGTAAGCCATCTGCCACTTCTGAGCTGAATCTGATCCTTCAGAAGTTCCAGTGTGTTCTGATCAAAACCTCTCATCATTATATTTTCGCTCTCTCCGGAGAGATGAATCAACCCCCATCTTGATATCTCCATATCCACATGTTTTACTTCCGGTGCATTTGCAAGGAGATACTCTCCGTCAGAAAGCCGCATTCCAGGGGAGCGTGAGGCTGAAATTCTGTTCTCTTCTGAGGTATCATTACTTTCCCAGAACCACACATTTCCAATCCAGTTTACCATCCGTTCATTCAGGTACACATCGATACCTCCTATGAGGGTAAGCATAGTGACCAGTGAAGCAACTCCAAGCATCACTCCAAGAATCGAAAGAAAGGAACGAAGCTTATGGTTTGACATTTCGACAAGTGCCGTTCTTGATCCAACAAAAACCGATTTCAGAAGTGAGAAAGTGAACCGGATCGGATTAAAAGATGAATGTGCCATATCAGTACCTCAGCGCTTCCACAGGTTGCATTGAAGCAGCACGCAGGGCGGGGAACAATCCGCTGAGCAAACCCGTTAGTATAGTAAAGGTGACTGCGATCAGGTAGTCCGGAATTGTAAGCTGAGGCTGAATAGGAAAGAGATCTGCCGGAAGCATTGTGATTGAAGTTCCTGCGACTATTCCCAATATCCCGCCAAGAAAAGAAAAGGTAACCGCCTCGATAATAAACTGGGCAAAAAGATCCGCTTTTTTTGCGCCAAGGGCTTTACGTACGCCGATCTCTCTTATCCTGTCCCCTATTGTGGCAAACATAATATTCATTATGCTGATTCCTCCTACAAGAAGAGAAATGAATGCAATGCTGGTCAGAATAATTTTAAGACCACGGGAAGCAGAGCGCATCTCTTCGATCTTCACTTCGTTTGAAGTAATATCAAAATCGGCAACACCCCGGTGAATGGTTTTCAACTCCTGAGTGATTTCAATTATGGCCCGGGGAACTTTGTCAACGCTTGAAAGCTCTATGGCCGCTTCACTGATAGTGGCATCGGGTTTAGAAAAACGGTTCACATATGAGGAGTAGGGTATAAGAATCTGTCTTGCCCGCCACGAGAAATCATCATCTGTATGTATAATCCCAACAACCTCAAATGGGGTGCCCTCTATGTTGATTTTTCTACCCAGGGCACTCTGGTGACTTCCGAAGAGCCTTTGTGCAATCCGGCGTCCGATTATACAGACTGGTCTTCCACGATGGTGATCTGCGAGAGTGAACTCTGAGCCCAGCCCTGTCTGGTAATTGTAAACCCTGAAGTGGTCTGGGCTGATGGCTGTGACCCTTGACCAGAATCTTCTTCCCCTTGCATTAACCCGCATACGACTTTCTTGCTGGGGCAGAACGGACCTGACATAGTCAAACCTCTTAGCCGCATATTCTACATTTTGAATTTTAAGGCCCGGAGAGCGTCCGAAACTGATACGCTCCTCAAGCGTAACCGGACTGCGCTGATTTACAGTTACTATGCTCAGCCCGCCTATTTCATTGAGATTGCTACGGATATTCTCTTCCATTGCTCTGATAAATGAGATGTTTACCAGTAAGCTGGTCACTCCGAGAAAAATACCCAGACTCGTTATAAATGAACGGGTTTTGTTTGAGCTCAGCTCAAGGAGGCTGAGTTTGAAATTGACAAAAACCAAGCTTCTGACTTTCGACAGGTTCACCCTACAATTCTCCCGTCATCCAGTCTGATGGTTCTTTGGGCCTTGGCAGCTACTTCATCCTCATGTGTGATAACAAGGATTGTATTGCCCTCGCTGTGGAGAGTAGAGAAGACGTTAAGGATTTCACCGGTGGTGTGAGAGTCAAGATTCCCGGTTGGCTCGTCGGCAAGAATAATGGACGGCTTTTTTACCAGGGCCCTTGCAATGGCCGCTCTTTGTTTCTGTCCCCCGGAAAGTTCGTTGGGCTTGTGGTGCCTTCTGTCCCAGATATCGAGCATCTTAAGCACCCTTTCGATTCTGGGTTTACGCTCAGAGGCATTTACATTACCGTATATCAAAGGCAGTTCGACATTGAGGTAGAGATTGAGTTTAGGCAAAAGGTTGAAATTCTGAAACACAAAGCCTATCTCCGTGGATCGGATTTCAGCAAGCTGATTCTGGCTGAGGGTGGATATCTCTGTGCCTGTGATTCTGTACTCTCCTGATGATGGGATGTCAAGACAGCCAAGAATGTTGAGCAGAGTGGATTTGCCGGCGCCACTATGCCCCATGATTGCCACATAATCGCCCTGATTGACTTTGAAGTTGACGTTTTTAAGAACCGGTACTTCCTGTTTCCCAAGCCTGTAGCTTTTATTCAGGTTAATTGTTTCGATTACAGGAGTCATATATCTACTATCGTCTCCTTCTTCCTGCAGAGGGGTGAGCTCCCTGAGGACCTTCTCCATATCTGAAGTAAATTTTTTCCCCGCCACTGAGCCCGGATACAATCTCGTAGTTGCGGTAATCTGTGGATCCGGTCTGCACCTCGACTTCTTCGGTATAGGTATTGTCTTCGGTCTGCCTGCTGACAACCCGGACAAAACTTCTCTCACCGCTTTTTCTCACGAAGTGATATGGTACTGCCACTTCCACATCTTTTTCAAGGATAACAAATTCAACGTTGACATTTATTCCCGGGGCAATACCGGGGATAAGGGAGTCGATGGATGCCCTTACCTCAAAGCTGCCAAGCTCATCCATATCTCTTCTCTGCGCGCTCAGGGAGATAAATCGAATCGATCCATTTGTTTCTGTATTTTCAATAGCTTCGGGCCGTATAATTACATTCTGTCCCTGTCTGAGGTGTATGTAGTCAACTTCACCGATTGACGTTATGACTTCGAGCTGACTTATATCGGCAATAGTGCCGATGGCTGTTCCGCTTTGAAATCCGGAAACTGCGCTCACAGCAATTTCCCCCTCCTTTACAAGTAAACTGGTTACCACTCCATCGAGGGGTGATGTGACAACGGTTTTACTAAGCTGTTCATCGATATCTTTCAGTTCAAGGAGCTGTTGCTGGTAATTTATGGATGCCAGTTCATGGGCGATACGGAAATCCTCTACATTGCGGTTTGAGACAGATCCTGTTTTTTGAAGCTGCTGAGCATTTTCGTAGTCCCGTCTGGCTTTTTGTCTGTCAAGATCAGCTCTTCTTATGCTGAGCCGCAGTTTCTCCCTTTGGGTCCTCAGCCGTGAGGGATCAATTACGATGATTGTATCACCGCGGGAAACTTCCTGTCCCTCTTTGACAGCAACCCTTTCGATCCTACCGCTTGCTTCACTCTGGAGGTCTACATTGACCACCGGCTGCACAAGCCCAGTCCTTGAGATTACATCCCTCAGGCTGGCCTCACCTGCTGTTGCAAAGTCTTCATAAAGACGTGAGTCGCTCTCATTGCCTGAGCAAGAAATCAGCAAGAACATAAATAATATTGCCGGAATCTTAAAAATCAGTAATTTTTTCATTTCAGATGTACTCCGAATTGTTCAAATAATTTGCCTGTTATTTCTTCAAATACGATTTGAAATCGTTTCATTTCTATTTTGGCCTGCACTGCATCGATCTCTGCAGAGGCAAGTTCGTTTTGAGCATTTATCAGGGAAAGACGATCCTCTGTGCCAAGTTCGTATCCCTGTTTAACTGCCTCATACTGCTTTTGCGCAAGTTCAGCTGTCAAGTTAGCAAAATGAAGCTGTAATTTATCCTGTTGCCATTTATGTAAAAGCTCATCAAAGTAAAATTCTCTGTCAACCTCGTGCTGCTCTGTGCTGTACTCATTCATGGTCAAACTGAGCTCATGTTTTTTCTTCTCCGCCCTTGCTGAAGTGGCTGGAAGTGAGTAATTGAGGACAAATTCAATTGAACCGGAATTACCCGGAAGCTCCTGGGGGAAAAATTCTGACCAGCGTTCCTCGTGAGTGTAACTGGCCCTGACATTTAGCTCAGGTAAAAGGGCATTTCTGCTCTGTTGAATACGAAGGGAAGTGAGCTGCTGCATTCTTTCCAGCACCTCTCCTTCGGGATCATACCGTCGTGCCAGTCTGAGAAATTCCTCGGGCTCAGGAATATCGGGAATGGTTACTTCGATTGAATCAGGCAATACAATCGAATCAATCTCAGTGCGTAAAACAGAAGCAAGCCTCAGAAGAGTGTTTCGTGTGCGGTTTTGTGAAGAAAGAAGATCTCTCTGTGCATTTACAACCTGAAGAGATGCGCTAAGGGTGTCAAGCTGGGAGGCCTCTCCTAAAGCGAATCTTTGGCGCTCAGTAAAGAGATGTCGTTTGGCCTGCTCATATCGACGCTGACTAATTTTGTCAAGCTCCCTCTGCTCATAGACACTCCAGTAGAAGTTCCTGATATCAGATAGTGTTGAAAGTATTTGCTGCTCTCTTTGGGTAGATAGTATCTCATTGTTAAGTGAGGTGATTTGTATCTCCACATCAACCGGTGAATTACTCCAGGCATTTCTCAAAAGGGGCTGTTCTATACCAGCGCTGAATTTAGTTGAGTTTGCCCTGAGTGAGCCGCCTCGCTGTGAGCCCAGATTCTGCTCTGCGGTACCGAAAAGAGTTCCGCCTCCGGGTATGCGCTGTGAAATCGTGCCTGTGGCTCTGCTTATCGAAAGTGAGTCATCAAGTACACTGTTTAGATTGATTGAAAACTGTGGCAGCCTTGCGGAAGATACACTTAACATTGTAAGAGAATCCCTTTGGGATTCGAGCTGGTAAACTCTGATATCTGTATTCAGGGAAAGAGCCTTTAACACTACATCCCTTTCGGTTAATCCACCTGCAGAAAGAAATGTAAAGGCTGCCAGAATCAGTAGTGCTGAATAGATCATATAACTGAACGCTTCTCTGTTAAGTTTGTATTAGTGGCAAAAAAAATGGATTAATAAGCGAAAAACAGCTTTCGGTCAATATGAGACAGAAGTTGAGAAGTGACCTGACCGAACTGATGAGATTACATTCCGGACAGGCCGTTTATTGTTGCGCTTAAGACTAAAGAGCTCAACAATAACGGCCGCCCCTTTTTAAATATGTATGGCTGATCCGTTAGCCTGTTTTGCACACTCCATAACAGCTTCGGAAAGTGTTGGATGAGCATGAATCATATCGGTTACATCATGTGGTGTTAATCCTTTAGTCTTGGCAAGAAGAAGCTGATGGATCAGCTCTGTTGCCTGCGCACCAACGATATGCCCTCCAATAATCTCTTCGGTTTCAGGATCGAGAAGTATTTTCACCATCCCATCAGGCTCCCCTATGGCAACGGCTTTACCCGTTCCACGATAAGGGAAGAGTGACTTTTTAAAGGAGATGTTTCTCTCAACAGCTTTCTCTTCTGTAAGTCCAAAGCCAGCCAGCTGCGGCTCACAGTATACCGCGCCAGGAACTGATAGAAAATCTACCTTTGAAATTTTTGACGGAATGCCCGCAATATGCTCAACAGCGATCTCCCCCTCCTTTGAAGCCACATGGGCAAGAAGCGGAGTGGGGGTGAGATCCCCGATCGCGTAAATCGATTCAACACTGGTCTGGTAGTAGGGACCAGTTTTTACATACCCATATTCTGTTTCAATATTGAATTGTTCAAGCCCTAAGTTTTCAATATTCGGTACCCTGCCGGTAACAACCAATATCTTGTCCGCAGTAATTTCAGAAGTTTCACCCTTTTCGTTTTCAAGGGTCACTTCTGCACCTTCTGAAGATTTCCTCAGAGAAACTGCTTTTGTTGAGGTATGTATCTGGATCCCTCTTTTAGTGAATGATCGCTTTAAGACGTTTGTTATCTCCCTGTCTTCGAGGGGAAGAATCCTGTCCATCATCTCAACCAATACGACTTCTGAGCCGAATGCGTTCAGAATATGGGCGAACTCACAACCGATCGCTCCTGCTCCGAGGATCAGTGTGCGGGGTGGAATTTTTTTCAGCATAAGTGCTTCGTTGGAGGAGAGTACAGTCTCCCCATCGAATTCAAACCCTTTAAGTTCTCTGGGTCTGGAACCTGTTGCAAGTATGATTGCACGGGCAGAAATCACTTTTTCCTCACCTATAGAAATCTCATGTTCAGATTTAAGAGATCCTCTTCCGTTAATTACTTCAACGCCGTTTTTTTTGAGCAGATAGGCGATTCCTTTGGAGAGTGAATCTGCAGCTTTTCTGGAAGCCTTAAAAACCGATTCATAACTGAACCCGGTTTTGTCAACTGATATCCCCATCGCTTCGAGCCGCGGGGTGTTGCGGAATATTTCTGCCTGATGGATAATAGCCTTGGAGGGGATGCAGCCAATATTCAGGCAAACTCCACCCAGCTTATCTTCTTCAATGATAACGGTTTTTAAATTGAGCTGAGAAGCACGTATCGCTGCAACATATCCTCCGGGACCGGAACCTATCACAGCAACATCGTAATCATAATTAGTCATACTATCCCCACAAACTGTAGTGAATTTGTCAAAATGATGGCAACCATTGCCCAAAATGTATCACTTAATTTCAATTATTATAAATTAATACATTATTCTCCACTGTTGAAGGGAAAAAGAAATTTGGGAGGTTTTTGACATGGGGGACAAAGTGGAAAACCCACCCGACTTCAGGGGGAGTTTTGCTTTAAAACATTTTGCCCAGAAATGCGCACACCGCATGCTCCACTCTCATTATTCTGCTTCCCATACTTATTACACTGCATCCCTGCTTTTTCATCAGTTCTATCTCAAAAGGAATGAAGCCTCCTTCCGGGCCGATAATCAGTACCGCCGGAGATCGGAGCTTTGATGGTGCGGGGAGCGAGTCGTAGGGGTGGGCAATGTAGGCGGTTTTTGATTCTGCAATCCCGGGAAGTTCATCCTCGGCAAAAGGTCTGAATTGTCTTCTGATATGAATCTTGGGAACTGCAGTATCAACCGCTTGTTCAAGAGCCTTGTACATCAGAGAATTCAGGTGAGATTCCTGAAGTACGGGAGTTGACCAGTAGCTTTTATCAACTCTCCAGCTTTTGATTATGTACATCTCCTTGACACCCATAACAGTTGCTGCCTCAATGACTTTTTTAAGGCTTTTGGGTCTGGGGAGTGCTACAATCAGTGTGCATGGAAGAGCTGGCGGTGGATCATCGCTCAGCAATGTTTCCATATGGCATTCATTTTCTTCAAGGCAAATGACCCTGCCTCTTCCCAGTTTGCCATTCAGCTTGCCGACTTTCAGAATCGAATCTGTCTTTGCTTTAAGCACCTGGGTAATATGTTTTAGCCGGTAAGAGTCCCTGATAACTACTCTGCTTTCGCTGTAATAATCATCATTGAACAGAAGAATGTGGTTCATTTTCTCTCACACCGGCAGAAAGGAAAAAGGCTGTTGAAAATAATTTCATTTGACGTGTATTATTCTTTTTACATATGATCCGGCTTCATTGCTGAATCGGGCAAACAGCGGCCCCCTGGAAAAGGGGCGGGGGAAAGTTATGCTGTTTGCGCCTGAAAATGGATCATATATTTTGGTGCCGAAAATTCTTCCCTGTGCATCGAAAAGAGAAACCGTTGTTTTCTGCCTGTCTGAATCATGGAAAAAGATTTGTAAATCCCGGGAGAGTTTGTAGGAAACATTGTTGTTGAAGGCGTAGTTCGCAGAACGGGTAGAAGATCTGATGGACGATGAATTTGTGATCTTTATCAGCCTGATATTATCAAAAGTGATGTCTGCCGGTTCTGTTCCTAAATTGAATGCAAGGCGGGCACCGGAATGGTCCTCAGTGGCTGTGAACTGAAAACCAAAGGTTGACATCCTATCTGAAAGCATGACTCCCTCAGTGGAAGCAAAATTTGTGTAGGGTTCCTCAGACATACCGACTGATGCGCTGATAGACACCGGCGCACTTGAACGTGCATCGAACAATACAATGTATTCTGAATTTTTTTCCAGATCTATTTCTCCCTGCGTAAGCTGAATCTGCCACGTTGCCTGAGGCTTCTTAGTTACCGTTATTACAAGTTCTTCATCCTGTATCTTAGAACTTGCTGAACCGGATTGATCCCATACTCCAAACACCCATGGTCTCATCCCCGAAGAAAAATCCCCATTGGTTACCAGATCAACTCCATCCACAACGTCTTCTTCAATGTTAAGAATGGATGTGTCTGAGGAGATTAACGCATTTACAAGTGTGTCAATCCATTCTTCCCGGCTCGGGTCATATGCCCCGAAACCTGATCCAAACTCCCAGTAATGCCAGCTGAACCCATATCGTTCGAAAAGCCGTGCGCAATACTTTGTCCACAAATGCCTCGACTCTATATCTGCTCTGCTGTAAGCACCGAACTCCCCGATGTTTACAGGAATATTATGTTTTTCACCAAAGGCATGAATTGTTTCAATATGATTTAAAATCTCGTTTTTCTGTATATAGGTGCCGCTCCAGGTGGTGCCAAGAAACCTGTCTGTATTTTCGACCCAGCTTGCACCCTGATGAGTGAATTGAAACGGGCTGTAATAGTGTACTGTGAGAATAAGATTGGGGTCTTCGGGGATTTCAAGAGAACTGAGTCCTTCGATTCCTCCCCACTCTGCTGTGCCGAGAAGAACGGTTCTGGTTGGATTTTTTTCACGGATGATTTGAAGGACTTCTGAAAAAAGCAGATTCCATCTCTGTGGGGTGAGATCATCGTGCGGTTCATTAAGCACTTCAAAATAGAGACTGTCCCCGTATTGGCTGTAGTGCTTTGAAATCTGCTCCCAGATAGCGACAAACCGATCTCTGTGGAACCCGGTGGCATCCTCGAAAAGCTCTTCATAGTGGTGTACATTGATAATTACACTCAGTCCTGTATCGAAAGCTCTCTCGATCACATGGTCTATTCTTGAAAAGAAATCTTCACTTATTGTATAGGGTTCGCTCAGTTGTGTTCTCTGGGGCGCTGACCATCTGATGGGAACACGAATGCTTTGAAATCCCTTTTGAGATATCGAATCCAGATAATGGTCATGAAAAGATATACCCCACTGACCTTCACCGGGAGCTTCAAAAATATTTCCAAGGTTTATTCCCCGCCCAAGTTTCTGGTTCTGGACAAACGGGTCACTTGCTGCGCTGAGTGTGTAAACTGCAGTCACCATAAGTGTGAAAATGAAAGTTCTGAGAAACATATGGCCTGAGCTCCTTATGATTTTGTTCTGACTCAAACTGATATGGTTGAAAAAAGCGGGTTGATGAAACGGAAAAAAAATTATTTGCTTGTGTGTAAAGATGTTTGAGTTTTCTGATTATCACTTCTCTAATATTATACAGTGCTAAGGCCCTTTTGAAAACCCCCTATTGGTTTAAGCGGGTTTTGGGCGGCTCTGCTGCAAAAAATTGGAGCTTTTTATATGCCCGGGCAGCAGTTCAACCGTTGAGTGGGCTACACTTACATCTCTTTTCTCCTGAAAACCCAGTGTTAACAGCATGCATAGATCACTATTCGGCTGCAATCAGTGCTTCTTCTTCAGCAGAAACAATATCGCTGAGTTTTTCCTTTTTCTTTTCAGGTTCTTTTAGAAACAGAATCATGAAAATAAGGATAAAGACAGAAATAATCGCTGGCACGGCCCAAAATGCGGTGAAGTTTACTACATTTTCAGAAGACGTAAAAAGGTCAGTTATTCGCCCCGCTGCGGTGCCCCCCAAAAAGCCCCCTAAACCTACGGTCATTACTGAGAAGAACTGATGAACGCCGGTGCGCTCCTTTTCGGTACAGAATTTATCCAGTGTGATAAATGTGGTAATGAATATAAGGGTATAGGCAAGCCCGTGGACACTAAGTCCTGTATAAACCAGCCATCTGACCTCTGTCAATGCGAATACACTGAAGCGAAAGATCTCAAGAAGCACTCCAAAAATCATCACCCTCTTATAACCCAATCGATAGATCATAAACCCAAGCATTCCCATGGCAAAGATCTCCGGTATCTGCCCCAGGCTCATCGCGGGCATAATCTGCCTGTCGCTGAATCCAATATGGTTTAGAAATGGTGAGGTTCCTACAACGTAAAATTTGTCTACGAATGTGATAAACATGGCTAAGATACAGAGACTTAGTATCTCAGGTCGCAGCATCATTCTGAAAGATTCTACAGGAAACAGTTTTTGTGCACATTTTTCAGTAGGCTGAGTTTTTGATTTAGGCAGAAAAAGAGAGTAGAGCGCCAGCACCAGCGATGAAGCAGCTGAAAGGATGATGATTTGACGGAGATTTGAGGAGTCTCTGAACCATGTAAAACTGAACCATGCTACGGCAATCCATCCGATCGTACCCCATACTCTTATATTGCCGAATTTCTCACGATCTTCAGGAGAGTGGTGGAAAGTGATGGCATTGGTGAGAGCTGCGGCGGGCATAACTATAAGGGTATAGGCGAAATATAGAATCAAAACGGGAAAAAAGGAGGTCTGCAGAGAAAAAGTGAACATAATTACAGCGCCAACCAAATGACACAATCCAAGCAGTCGTTCTGCTTTAAGGAATCTGTCAGCAATACAGGCAGCAAAGAGAGGGGAAATGATAGAGCTGAATGCAGACATGCCCATAATCACTCCTGCCTGCGAGCCGCTGAACTCAAGGTATTGAAGGAGATAGAGGCTCATTATGGGATAAGTTGCCCCTGCGACAAAAAACTGAAGAAACATCAGAATACAGAGACGAATTTTTATCGATTTTTCCATAAACCACACACACCCTTGCTGAAAATTCGCTTATGACTCAAGCTGTTTAAGAATCGGTTTTTTGTTGCCCGGGACCTTGCATACAAAAATGGCTCGGCTATTGCTTATACTTTGGCAGGACAGATCCTGACTGAAGGATCTGCCAGCACGGGATCAAAATATAATAAGTCCTGAATAGTTTGGGAAAACAATTTCAGCACCAGGAGAGAAAGTCTTTTTCAGAATGGGAATCACAAGAGAAAAATCATGCTCAAAACAGAAAATGAAAATGATTTCAAAGAAAATTTCTGTTCTGAAACGGCTGAGAAAAAATCTGTTAACAAGGCTCCAAATACTGAAATTAACCTGCTTGAATACATATGCCTGTTTTTACGCTATAAATGTCTGATTGTCGGAATCTGCTCTTTTGGTTTAATCACCGGATACATAACGGCAGTTATTAAGGGGCCTACCTACATATCTGAGGCGGTCATAGTATCGCGGGAAAGAGAAGGAGCGCAGGGAGCGATGCAGAACCTCTCCTCATTTGGACCATTTGGTACCATGGTGGCCAGCCAGTTCAATATGGCCGAAAATCCCGGATTGGATAAAATGAAGCTGATCATCAACAGCAGAGTTTTCAACAGCGAACTTATAGAAAAATTTGATCTTTTGCCCGATCTTTACAGACAAAAATTCCCAAAAAAGCTTGAGGACTCATACATCCCGGAAACAAATCAATGGATGCCTGATTTTGAGAACCCAGACATGATGAGCATGGGGGATCTGTTAAGAGAAGAATTTCTGCATCTGGAAACAAAGACAAACGGTACTATGGAAATACAGGTGCGCAGCAAGGACTCTCTATTCTCCTCAAATCTGATGAACGCGTATTTGGTATACCTCAACAGCTACATACAGAAAAGTGTAGTGGAAGAGGCTGAGGGCAATGTCGAGTTCCTTAGAGCCAGGATGGCGGGGGTTGCAGACCCGCTTCTAAGGGATAAACTGCTTGAGCTTATTGCAACAGAGATGGAAAAATCGATGCTGGTAAGCAGAGAAGCTTTCAGAGTAATCGATTCACAGTTTGACTATGTAATGCACAGGGAAAAATTGCTCTATCCGGTACTATTCGCAGGAATTGGTTTATTTCTCTCAATTTTTACACTCGTATCTTCTCACGCACTGTTTGGAGGAGATTTAAGCGAAACGGAAAAAAAACTTGTCGCTGATATAAAAAGGGAGATGCGAAAGCTGTTTTAATTCGCTTCAAAGAGATGAAAAACAGAGATCGGGGAAACACTTATGAGCAAGAATTTTGCTATGACAGGTGTGGGGGGCTATGTAGCCGTTCGTCATCTGAGGGCCATACAAAATACCGGAAACCGCCTTCTGGCAGCAGTTGACCCATGTGATTCTGTCGGCATCCTGGACCGGTTTTCTACAGAAGTGAGCTATTTCAGAGAGTTTGAGCGTTTCGACCGCCATATTGAAAAACTGCGCAGGGGCCCAAAAAGGGAAAGAATCGACTATGTGAGCATATGTTCACCAAACTACCTTCATGATGCCCATATACGGTTTGCACTGAGAGTGGGCGCTCATGCAATCTGTGAAAAGCCCCTGGTACTAAATCCCTGGAATGTGGATATGCTCCAGGAGTTGGCTCAGGAACATGGGGCCAGAATTTATACCGTTCTGCAGCTCAGAGCACACCCCTCGATCCTTGCTCTTAAAAGGGCTGTTGAAAATTCAACCACAAAAAGGAAACATCAGGTCGAGCTGACGTATATAACAACTCGGGGCAAGTGGTATCTGATATCATGGAAAGGAAATGTCGAACAGTCCGGAGGGTTGGCAACAAACATAGGGATACACTTTTTTGATGTATTGATCTGGATTTTTGGTGAAGTTCAGTATCAGGAGGTGCATTACAGCTCCCCGTACAAAATGGCCGGATATCTTAATCTGAAAAATGCTGAGGTTAAGTGGTATTTGTCCATAGATCAAAATGACCTGGACATGTGTCCTGTGCAGCGTAAGGGTGCGACCTACAGATCGATTACTGTGGATGACTCACAGCTTGAGTTCTCAAACGGATTTGAAGAACTCCACACTGTTGTTTACAAAGATATTCTCGCAGGACGGGGGTTTTCTCCTTGCGATGCAAGGGCCTCCATAGAACTTACACACAACATAAGAAACTCTTTTCCCACAGGACTAAACTCAATCTCACATCCTTTTCTGGAAAGGGTACTGGATGATAGACAAATCAGTGTACATTCATAGCTCTGCCTGTGTTGATGAGCCCTGCACAATTGGTGATAACACCAAAATCTATCACTTCACACATATCATGGGTGGTGCAGAGATCGGGCGAAACTGTATCCTTGGTCAAAATGTGTTTATTGGGGCAGGTGTAAAAATCGGAAACAATGTCAAAATCCAGAACAATGTCTCACTGTATGCGGGAACGGTAGCGGAGGATGATGTGTTTCTGGGGCCCTCCTGTGTTTTTACGAATGTAATAAATCCGAGAAGTCAGATAGATCGCCGCAGCTGTTTTGAGGAAACCCTGATCAGAAGGGGTGCCACCATTGGGGCGAATGCTACGGTTTTGTGCAGCAGAACTATTGGACAATACTCATTTATCGGTGCAGGAACGGTAGTCACAAAAGATGTACCTGATTACGGTCTTGTAACGGGAAATCCCGCCGTGCACCGGGGATGGATGAGCAGACATGGCTACCGCCTGACAGAACCTGATGAAGAGGGTATGATGATGTGTCCTGTATCCAAACTGAGGTACAGATTCTCTTCGGGAGATACTATTCGATGCATTGATCTTGGGGAAGAAGAAAAGTTACCAAAAGAGATGCGTGAATGCAATTTGCAAAACAGATGAAATCTACAGGGGTGAGCTAATGGTTTTCAATGACCTTAAGGCGCAGTACTTGAGTATCAAAAATGATGTTGACAGAAGAATGCAGGGCGTTCTGGATCACGGACAGTTCATTCTGGGGCCAGAGGTGGAGATGCTTGAAAACAGGCTGGCTGAGTATGTAAGAAGCCGACACTGTATAAGCTGCTCAAGTGGAACTGATGCGATACTTATGTCTTTGATGGCATATGAGATTGGTCCGGGGGATGCGGTTTTTACAACACCATTTTCATTTGTCTCCGCCGCGGAGATGATTTCTCTTCTGGGTGCAACGCCTGTGTTCGTAGACATCGATAAGTCCACTTTCAATATCGATCCGCACAAGCTGGCACGGGCGGTGGAGGATGTAAAAACGGGTGTAATCATGTCACCGAGGGACAAAAAGTATCTCACACCCCGTGGCGTTATCGCTGTGGATCTGTTTGGGTTACCAGCAGACTACAAGATTATAAAAAAAATCGCACATGATAATTCCCTTTTTGTTATCGAAGATGGTGCTCAGAGTTTCGGGGCCTCCTATAGGGGTAAGCGAGCCTGCAGCCTGGCAGATATTGGAACCACAAGCTTTTTTCCTGCCAAGCCGCTCGGCTGTTATGGGGATGGGGGGGCAATTTTCACCGACGATCGCGAGATGGCAGAGAGGCTGAGATCGATCCGGACTCACGGTAAAGGTGAAAACAAGTATGAAAACGTAAGGCTTGGAATCAACGGAAGATTGGACACTATACAGGCTGCTGTTCTTCTGAGTAAACTTGAGGTGTTCGACAAAGAACTGATGCTTCGTCAACAGATCGCTCAAATTTACACCGAAACATTTAAAGATGTGTTTAAAACTCCTCAGGTACCCCGTGGATACACTTCAAGCTGGGCTCTATATTCGGTTATGTCTTCAAACAGGGATCTGCTTAGGAGTATCTGCGATGAGCTTGGAATTCCTGCCTCTGTTTATTACCCAAAACCCCTTAATCTTCAGAAGGCATTAAGTCATTCAGGGGCGGCTGGAGGAGCCATGCCGGTGAGCGAAAAATGTTGCCGTAATGTCCTGAGCCTGCCTTTACACCCCTATATGAGTGAAGATGAAATTGAAAGAGTATTGTCACTGAAGGAGTGTTATTTAAAGCGGGTTGGCCCCTTTGAATTACATGCCCACAGAGTAGGATGCATATGAAAATTCTTATCATTCCATCCTGGTATTCAGTGGAATCAGATTGTGTTAAGGGGATTTTTTTTGATGATCAGGCACGGGCGTTATTGGAACAGGGGAATAAAGTTGGCGTAATATGGGTCGAGGTTAAAAGCTTAAGAAAGTCATCATTTACCCATGTTTTTAGAAGTATTTCAAAAACGGAAGCTGCTTTGAAGATTAAGGGATCTATACCGGTTTACCGGTTATCGTCACCAAATCTTTTCCCCGGAATCACAAATGGTTTCTTAATGACAGTGGTGATGCAGGGGAAAAGAATTTACAGAGAGTATTGTAGGGCCTGGGGGAAACCTGATATTATTCACGCCCACTCTGTGCTGTATGGTGGAGTACTCGGAGTTGAATTGGGAAAGATGGACAATGTGCCTGTGGTTTTGACTGAACATTCAACCTCTTTCGACCGGGGGGCTTTAAAGTCTAATGAACTGGAAATTGCAAATAAAACATTTCTCTCCTGTAGAAAACTGATTTCTGTAAGCAGGCATTTTGCAGAAAGATTGCAGGCCCGCTTTCCAGAGACCAGGGGAAAATGGTGCTGCATTCCAAATCTGGTGGATGAGGCTTTTTTCAAAACAGATCTGAAAGTGAAAAAGGATAAAAACCGATTCCGGATTATCAATGTTGGACTGATGACAGAAAAGAAGGGTCAAAGAGACCTGATCTTGGCCTTTTTGAAGGTTGCAAAGCTGTACCCAAAATTACAGCTTGAACTCTGCGGCGATGGTCCTCAGAGAAAATGCCTTGAAATGCTGGTGATTGCAAACGGTGCACAGGATAAAATCAGCTTCACGGGAATGCTCAGCAGAAGAGAAATCGTAAAGAAAATGTCACAGAGCAATGTTTTAGTGGTGTCGAGTTATCATGAAACGTTCGGAGTAGTGGTGGCGGAGGCTCTTGCGTGTGGAATCCCTGTGATTGCGACGAAGAGCGGGGGACCCGAGGAGATCGTTAGAAAAGAGGATGGGATACTGGTGTCTGCAGGTAATGTGGAAGAGTTAAGTTGTGCAATGGAGCGAATCTATAAAAACTACAGCGACTACAAACCTTCTGAAATCAGAGGGTCCTGCTTGTCAAGATATGGCAGTTCCTCTGTGATTGAAAAGATCGACAAGGCATATCAGGAGGCACTGGGACCAGTATTCGGGGAGAATGATGGCTGAGACCGGCAATGAAGAGCAGAATTCTTTCCTTTTCGCCTTGGGTCTGAGAAAAACCGGGAAAAACATTCTGCATACGTTAAGCAGGCAGTTCATCAGTATAATTTTACAGTTTATAACTGTATCGATCATTGCCAGAACGCTTGGTCCGGAAGGTAACGGACAATACGTGATTGCTGTCCTTATACCTGCTATGCTTGTACAGTTTTTAGACCTGGGGTTAGCGCCATCAAATGTGTTCTATATCAGTCGTAAAATGGTCTCTCCCCTGAGTGTTTTACGATACAGCTTTAAGGTATGGATAATCGTTACCCTTGCGGGAGCAGGCATAGGGATTTTGGTTGTAAATTACATATCTGAGCTGTTGTTCCCCGGATTTAAGGCTGATTATCTCATCGTCTCAGGGTTTCTGTTTCCTGTTATTCTGATGAAAAATTTTCTGGTGAGTATTCTTCAGGGTGTTCAGGATTTCAAACGGTTCAATATTGCTGAAATATTCAGACCACTGTCTGTTTTTTCGTTTATACTGGTGCTTTTTCTGACAGGAAAACTCACCGTAACCAGTGCTCTTGGGGTTGTGGTCATTGGGCATCTGATTTCTCTTTTGTTTTTATTCTGTCTGGTAATTCCAAAGTTATCTTATGGCAAAGATAGTGCACCAGCTGCTGATCTTCAAGGGAAAGGGCTGCTGAAATACGGTTTTAAGGTGCATGTCGGAAATCTGCTCTCCTTTGCCAATAACAAGGTGGCACTTGTAGTTGTGAATTTCTTTTTGAATCCTGCTGCTGCGGGACTATATGCAGTATCCATTCAGATATCAGAAAAGATATGGATCATTTCTCACGCAGTTAGTGCGGTGATTCTTCCACGTCTTTCTGAACTTGGGTATGATGAAAGTGTTCGCAGAAATCTCACCCCCCTGATAGGAAGATGGGTTTTGCTTGTTACTTTTGTTGCAGCTCTTTTCGTCGCGGTGACAATTTCATTTCTGATTCCTGTTGTGTTTGGGGATTCCTATATCCCATCTATAATTCCGCTGCTTTTGCTTTTGCCTGGGATTATAATTTCTGCTTTCTCAAGAATATTTTCAAACGATATCGCATCACGTGGAATTCCTCAATACAATACCTATACTGCCTTACTTGTTCTGATTACCAACTTTGTATTGAGTGTCGTACTAATTCCAACATATGGAATTAACGGAGCTGCCATTTCGGCAACCCTGGCGTATTCGGCAGATTTGTTTATGCGGCTTGTCATCTATACCCGTGTGTCTAAGAACAGCTGGATCCAGCTGTTTTCTGTAGGTCAGACAGATCGGGCTATTTTACAGCTGATAGTAAGAAAGTTATCCCTGGGAGTGCTTTGGAAAAAATGTAACCCCGGAATCGATATAGTCTGAAGAGGTGTAATTTGAAAATAGTAACAGTTATCGGAGCAAGACCCCAGTTCATAAAGGCCGCAGCAGTTTCCGGAAAGCTCAAAGAGGTAGGGATAAAAGAGAGGATAATCCATACCGGGCAACATTTTGACACCACAATGAGTGAGGTTTTTTTCAGAGAACTCCAGATTCCTGATCCCGTCTACAATCTTGGAATCGCAGCGAAAAGGCATGGAGAGATGATTGCTGGTATGCTGGTGAAAATAGAGGAGATTCTTATTGAAGAGGCACCCCTGGCTGTGATGGTGTATGGGGATACAAATTCTACACTTGCAGGGGCTTTGGCAGCATGTAAACTCAACATTGATGTTATACATATTGAAGCCGGGCTGAGGAGCTATAAAAAAAGCATGCCAGAAGAGGTTAACAGAATTCTTACAGATCAGATGTCTGCATTGTTGCTTTGTCCTTCCATAAAAGCAAAGGAAAATCTTCACAGTGAGGGAATAACGGAGAATGTGTATGTGTGCGGAGATGTGATGGGGGATCTGTTTTTCTCCTGTCTTGAAAGAGCAAAAAACAAACAGAGTGACATTTTGTGCTCTGCAGGAATAGGATCAGAACCTTTTTCTGTTCTTACCTGTCATAGAGACGGGGCGACTCACTCTCCTCAAATCATCAAAGACATCCTAAGCGCGGTAAATCAGTTGGGTGTAAAAGTGGTTTTTCCGGTTCATCCAAGGACAAAAAATCTGATCCGGGATAACGGTATAAAACTTCCGGAAAATGTCAAAGAGCTCAGTCCCCTGGGGTACCTGAATATGATCGCTCTTATGCACAGGGCTCAATTCATCATGACTGATTCAGGGGGTATGCAAAAGGAAGCGTATTGGATGGGAAAACCTTGCTTTACGCTGAGAGAAGAAACGGAGTGGGTTGAAACGGTTCAAAACGGGTGGAATGTGCTAACCGGAACTAATAGTGCCCGCATTCTACAATCGGTTCAGAGCTATCAGAAGCCTCAATACAGACCGCCTCTTTATGGTCATGGTAGCGCAGGAACCGAGTGCGCTAAATTAATTGTGGAGTATCTGGAAAGAAACCCTGCTTTGCAAGGGTAAAGTAAACCAAAGTTAAAAGCTATCGGAGTGAATATGGGAAAAAATATGATCTTTCATATTCCGGCAGTAATTGATTCAAAGAAACCTTCCGGTCCAAATATCAGACCATTGAAAATGATTGCAGCTTTCCGAAAACTGGGGTACAACGTGCATTGTGTGATGGGAACACCAGGCCAGAGGCGAAAGAAAATAAAGAAGATCAGGCGAGAGATAAGAGAGGGTAAAAAGTATTCATTTCTGTATAGTGAGAGCTGGGATGCTCCTACACTCTTTACCCACCGTTCATATCTTCCATCACTCTGCACCGATTTCGCCCTTTTCAGCTTATGCAGTAATGAGAACATTCCTGTAGGACTTTTTTACAGAGATGTGTACTGGGCCGTTAAAGGGTATACTGAAGGATATAGCAGAAAGAGAAAACTGAAACAAAGGATACTGCGTTATTTCTATCTTTACGATATTTGGAATTATAACAGATATGTGGATATTCTTTATCTGCCTTCGCTGAAAATGAGAAATTATATTCCGGCAAAAATAACCTCTCGGTGTGAAAACCTTCCTCCCGGACTTAGTCTCAAAGTAAAAGAGAATACCACATGGAAGAGGTTTGAAAACACACCCCTGCGCCTTGTGTATGTAGGGGGGATAAATAAGATGTACGATATAACCCTTATGCTCAGGGCTGTTTCTCAGTGTCAGAATGTGACCCTTACCATCTGTTGCCGTGAAGAGGACTGGAAGAGATATGGCGGGAAATACCGTGACTATATGAATGAAAAAGTTCAGGTGGTGCATAAAAAGGGAGATGATCTCGAATCGGTATATAACAACAGTGATGTAGCATGTCTGTTGCAACCCCGGATATCACCTTTTACATTTGCGATGCCTCTGAAACTGTTTGAATATATGGAGTTTGATAAACCTGCAATCTGTTTTGAAGGTACAGAAATGGCAAGGCTGATTAACGGGTATAAAACAGGTTGGAGTGTGTCATATGATGAGCAAAGCTTAGTCAGTCTGTTGTCAAAAATTGATCATAATGAAATACTCGGGAAAAAGATAAATATAAAAAGGGTAAAGTACCTCCACACCTGGAGCAGGCGGGCGGGCAAAGTAGCTGATGATCTTGATTTTGATAAAAAACTCACAGTCCCTAACCCTCCCGTTTTTAAAGTGCTATGAAGATCCTTTATTATGGAGAGTTCGATAAGTCTAATGGTCCGGGGTGTGTTGATCAGGCACTGCTCAACGAATTGGGAGAAAATGTCTGCCCGGTTATGCGGGACCAATCTTTTAAACTCCAAACACTGAGTGTATTATCGTCAAGTGATTGTGTGCATGTTTCTGGGGTTTCCTTAAAAGGTCTTATACTTTCCATAATAGGGAAGGCTTTAGGGAAACCCTCCTGCTGCACATTACATGGTGCAATATTTCAAGAGAGGAGGTTCAGACAGATACCAATATGGAAAAAATGGCTCGAAACTTTACATGTTTTGGTTTCGGACAGGGTCGTAGTGGTATCAGATAATCTGCTTTCGGTATTAAAAATCAAAAAAGAGAATGTGTCTAAATTCAGAGTGATTCCAAACGGATGTGAAATAAAAGGCCGGGCTCGGAGTAGGAATAAGAGAGAAAAATTCATTCTTTGTGCTGGTGGGGGGCGTCCCGAAAAAAACATTCTATCTGTGTGTCAGGCTCTTTCTGAAAGTAAACCTGTGAGGGTGGTGGTTTATGGGGAAAATGGTACAGATACAAGCGCAATAAAAGCCTATCCCTTTGTAGAATATCTTGGCCCGATTAACAGGGCTTATGCATCAGAGCTTATGAGCAGAGCGAAAGTGTTTGTGCAAAACAGTATATATGAACCTTTTGGAATTGCAGCACTTGAGGCTCTCACACATGGCTGCAAAGTTATTGTTTCAAACAAATGTGGTATACTGAATTATTTGCCGGAGGGGTCTGTTGAAATCTGTGACCCCGATGATTGTCACATACTGAGTTTGATATTAACGAAAACACTTCATGAAAATTCACCCAGAAAGGTTCAATTTAAAAAAGAAATTTTTGCATGGAAACATAGGGCTTCAGAGTATATGGGGTGCTGGAGTGAAATGTGTGATAAGCCCGGGTTACATAAATCGCTGGCTGAAAACAGATGAGAAAAGTGTATTTTGATGATGTTTATCAGATTCATATATTGTTATACATTGTAATTTCTCTTACTTCACTTTTTTTGGTTTTAAAATTATGTGAACGTCTTGGGGTAGGTGAGAGGAAAACAGGTTATCTGATTGCTTCGTTTTTCTGTATCTATTCGCTTGTCCCGTTCTTTGATCTGTTGTTTGATTTTTTTCCCGTGCTGCCTGATTCCGGAACCTATTCGGCTATTATCAGGGGAGAGGAATTTGAGTGGCTTCCAAGGGGATACGCTGGTTTCAGTCGCATAGTTACATTTACAGGTACAGCCATAATTGCAGCACGTAGCCCATTTGTGTTTATATCGTTACAGATTTTTCTCTATTTTGTTTCAGTCATACAGATCTGGAAAAGCTGGCTGTATGCCTCAGATGATACAAAGGTGAGTGGAAGTATTGCACGCATCTATTTTACTCTTGCATTTATGTACCCTGCTTCTTTACTGTACACTACAGTGCCCCTGAGAGAGAGTTTTTTCCTTTTTCTGTTTTCCTTGTTTTTACTTGGATATTTCAAAATCAGCCATAACAGGGGTGGTTTATGGTTACTTCTCACAGGATTGAGTGGCCTGATTATTTTAAGACCATCATTTGGAGCTATAGTGATTGCCCTTATGGGATTGAAATATGTAAAGGCAGATCTGGAAAGCATTTTGAAGCTATCGGTGTTAGGTACTTTGGCTTTAATTGCAAGTCTTCATTTTTTTGAACAGATTAATTATTCGATCTCTGTAGCATGGATCGATTACGTGAGGAATATGCGTTTTGAGGAGTATACATCGGGGCTGACCTATGGAGGAGTGGCCTGGGGAGGAGTTACAGATGTGATATCCGATATTCCGGTATTAACAGCACAGTTTCTTTTCTCCCCTTTACCTATTGTTTCTGAAGCCGATCCGTTCTCCATGAAAACAGCTTTGATTGATTGTGTTTTTATCATCGCTGTACTGTTAATTTTTCTGGTTTTCGGACTGAAACAGTTTAGGGGTTTGCTATTGTGGTTTGGATTTATGACTATACTTTTAATTGCTTCTGCAGTTTGGGAGTTTTATCTTACGGGTGCCGTACGCCATCGAATGCCGGTTGTAATGATGCTTCTTCCACCTGCATCTAAAGCGGTCTGTTCCTTTTTGCTGTTCTTCAGAGTTGCAAAAAGAGGTTGTTCTGTTTAATATGTTAAAAGCCCCATAATCTCACGGTGGGGGATTTTCGAATCTTGCTTCCGGTTTTTCTCTCGCTTTCCGCTCACACAGCCTGTCCTGAGCTCCCAGTCGAAGGGAGCATCCCGATTTCCGAATCGGGATTGTCGAAGTGTTCTTAAAAAACATATTTAAAGTGAAAGAGATTGAGTAAGAGAATAAGAATATTCTGGGCGCATGCCGCGGACAGTTCGGCCAGGCTCACTGTAAACTTACCGGTTCTCCTCCAGGCTTCCCGATTGAAATCGGGATTCCTCCTCGGTGCCACGTTTGTAGGGCTGCGCGAAGACACTCCACCCTTTGAGGGCACTGGCACTTAAGAAAGTGCCACCTTCTGTCCCCCCTTGCGCGTTTTACCCTGCGGTATTTGCATTACCTTTTGTGAGTTTGTTATTGCTACGGTGTGGGGGGGTATAAGAAATTTTGTTTCCGGTTTTTCTCTCACTTTCCGCTCACACT